>NZ_JACJPK010000035.1:0-2875 GCF_014696035.1 Trichocoleus sp. FACHB-262
ATGTTCACGAAGGCATCGACAGCACGCTGCTGATTCTGCAACACCGTCTCAAAGCTAGATCCGAACGGCCAGAAATCGAGGTTATCAAACACTGCACGAAGCTACCCCTGGTTGAATGCTACGCCGGACAGCTCAACCAAGTGTTTATGAATATCTTGGTCAATGCTATTGATGCGATCGAGGAAAACAACGCCAAGCGCACTTATCAAGAGCTGAAAGACCACCCCAGCCGCATTACCATCCGCACATCAATGGTTGACGCTGCCTGGGTAGAAGTGGCGATCGCGGACAACGGAGTGGGGATTGCGCAAGCGGTGCAAAAACGCATCTTTGATCCCTTCTTCACGACCAAGGCATTGGGGAAAGGCACTGGGATGGGGATGTCGATTAGCTACCAAATCATCACCGAAAAACATCGGGGCAGATTAGAGTGCATTTCAACGCCTGGCAGGGGCACTGAGTTCATCATTCAAATCCCACTCCGCCAAGGCGTGCAGCAAGCACCTTAGCTGCTCATCGCCCCTCTATCTGTTTTCACAAGGGCGATCGCCTTTTAACCCCAGAGCTACTGCAAGCAGATGTCCAAACCTTGGACATCTAGCAGGGATGAGCAGCAGTTCAGTGAATGAGGTTGCGTTCCCCAAATGGAAAAAGTTATAGGGGCGATCGCTTTAGTAAAGGGCCAGAGGCGATCGCCGGTTTTTCAAAACTCTGGCAAGGGTGCCAAATTATTCCTTGTGGGGTGGGTGACTGCTCCGCTGAGTTTAACTACATCCCAGAGTACTCACGGGTAGAAGCTATAGCCAAAGCTCTGCCTGCTTCTTTTTCAAGCTTTTCATGTGACGGATGATTACGGCCCAAGGATTAATCCCCTGTATGAGTAGCAATCCTAGCCAGCAAAGCAGTTTGAGTTGGCTGAAAGCGGAAGGACGTGTGAGGCTTTCGTGGATAGCAATTCGGGCTTCATCCAAAAAGCTGTCGTATTCCTCCACAATGGGAGCGTCATGAAAGACCCGCCCATTAATGCCGTTAACACCACTCACCCAATAGTTTCCCATCTGAATGCGATCGAGCTGAGCCACTTCAAGGTGATAGAGGTCGTGATAGTGAATCCAAACGTTTCGAACTTTGACCCCTCTCTTACCGATTTTGATGGGAATCAGGCTGATACTGCCCAGTCCCTGCTTAAGCTTTACTGTTTTGGCATGATTGGTGCAATTTGCTAGCCCAACTTTCACCAGAGCCAGCAGATTTCTATGATGGTGAGTCCACCAGACGGCGAATTTTCCTTTTCCAGACATGCCTGACATCAATCGTTGATTCTGGTTTTGCTGAGACACTAGTGGTGTGTGGGAGGATTCGTCTAACAACAGCGAAAGATAGTAAGGAAAGCTGGTGAAGCAGAGGGGCGATCGCCTCAAATGCTGATGTTCTGGTTGAGTGAGGCACTCCCTAAACTGTTGTTTGAGGTGATGACGATACCGAGCTAAAGTATCTGCGCTTAGGCGATCGCGTCGTCTATAAACAGCAAAAGCCCGCAACAAGAGTCGTTTCGTTTGAGGTGCAACCTGTGCATCCAGCTTATCCTCTGCCCACAGCGCTATCTGCAACGTTGTTTGCTGCCGCTTTGATAAGTGATTTGCATTTAGCTGCTGCTGTTGGGAAGAAGCAGGGGGTTTAGCGGAACCTAAGCATTGAGTTAAACGGTGATGAGAAAGGTAGTCAAGCATGCTAGATTCAACATTCTACAATCTTTCTCGCAGGAGAAACGCTGTTTTTTGGGTGATATCTTAAGTCCAAGACCTCAGTACAGGACACAAGCGAGCAATTGTTGCCGTGGCCCATCAATGGTTGATTGCGGTCTATCACATACTGAAGCAGCATCAGCTCTATCAGGATTACCGGGCTAGCGACACTGGGTAACGCTCTCAAGCACAACGTTTGAAGAGACTGCAAAGCAATTCGAGCGGCTGGGCTATCAGTTTCAGCTCGTTCCGCTTCCTGTTACTCAACTACCCGCATAGTCTTCTATTTTCAAAGCAGCGATCGCTCTGGTGAAGTGCATGAGGCGATCGCTCTGGTGACGCAGAACCTAGGCCAAGCTTTGAAATTCAGAAAAATTTTGATTTTGGGATGAGTACTCGGTAGGGCGATCGGGGTTGGTCAGAATGGGGGTAGAGGAGCGATCGCAATCCAATCCTACGTTGAAATACTGAACAAAAGCGATGGGCTAGGATGAAGGTTGCTTGCTACCACTTCACAGAGTCGTCAGACCTTCAGTCTAGGTGATGAATTTACATGCTTCTAGGAACCTGCAATTTCTGAGTGAAGCACAGTACTGGATGTATGGCCCCTGCTTCAAGATCCAGTTCTACTTTCAAGAGAAGCGCTGCTCTCCTACAGACTTTGAGAGCGCACTTTTATCCGATCCAATGGTTCTTGCACCACCGCCATTGTCGTTGCCAATGCCCAAGGAGATGCCCAGCAGGTGTATCTTGGCGACAACCAATGGAGCAAAACCGCTCGGCTTTATCTATTTTGGTGGAGAGCAGGGTGATCATGACTACTATTACCTAGCAACCTATCCTCGACAGATAAAGCGGCACTGGGGGAATTTCACTGGAACGGAAATGCTGATGATTCTCCCAATGCAATCCAGTTTCATGCTGAATTGGTTTCCTTTGTTCGCAGGCTCCATTCTCAGTTGAACTTCCATTTAGTGGTGATGCGTGATGAAGCAGCACCGTGGTTCATCACGCATCACACCTCACTCACTATAGCAATCCTAATCAAGTTGTAAGGATAAGGAGAAGTTATTAGGCTGAGAGAAGGACTCGTAACTAACTCACAAGAAATGGATTCACTCCAGCAATTC
>NZ_JACJPK010000036.1:0-3583 GCF_014696035.1 Trichocoleus sp. FACHB-262
TGGTGGTGGCAATGAATTGCTGGAGTGAATCCATTTCTTGTGAGTTAGTTACGAGTCCTTCTCTCAGCCTAATAACTTCTCCTTATCCTTACAACTTGATTAGGATTGCTATAGCAGTCTAATTAATAGTTAGACAGAACTAGTTCTGTCTAATGTCCTTATAGGGCAGATAGGCCGAAAACCATCGGGCTAATTCCTCAAGGTTATTCTGCCTAACACCCTGATGGAGGCGATTATACAGAACCGCTCAGCATTGCTTCAGGCTAATTTCCTTCACCCTTCTCCCGAAGATGCCCAGAACAGGATTAGAGCGAATTTGATGGGAGGTGCGATCGCCCCTCTAACTTTTCCTCAATTGGGGAATGCAACCAAGTCAGTGAACTGCTGAGCGATCGCGCGATTGAGACGAATGCTGGCTTACGGGCAGGCTGCGTAACGCTCAGGGGGCTGCTAGAGCGCAGCGCCTATGCCGCCCGGCTATCATAGAGCTTTGCCTCAGCTAAAAGAGCAAATTTCTACTCTATGCAGATCATCGAACACAATCCTGACAGGCTCGTTTTGTTCTTTCGACGTTCGTTCCTCTTAGGTTTGCTGCTGGGTGCGAGCTGCACTTTCATCGGTCTTTTTTTCTGCCTGTTTGGCTTCATCTTGCTGCAACGAGCTGAGGGAGGAGTCTGGGTTTTGCCTGCTGGCATGGGTAGCTTGGCAGTGATTACAGGACTTTTCTGGGTATTCCTATTTCCTACACGCACCACGCTTATCTTTGATAAATCTCAGAACTGCGTCGTGCGCGAGCAGAGTCGCTTCCCGGGTCAAGCGCCAAAACAAACCCTGAAGCTGCCCCTCGATTGTATTGTTGGGGTAGTGCTGGGGAGTTCTAGCGGAGAGACAACGACTTATTATCCAAGGTTGATTCTCGATTTAGTTTACTGGCAGATTTCGTTAAACTCGGATGGTTCTTATCAGACAGCGGCCCAGATCTCCAAAACCATTGCTCAGTTTCTCAATGTGAACTATTTTCCTGATGAGTCGAAGGCACCTTTAACTAGTTTTGACCAACGCTGGTTAAAGGCTGCAAAGCCCTCCCAGAGCTGGCAATATCTCGAGGATGAGGTTGAGCGACTTCAACGTCACTTAAGCGAGAATCCCGAAGACGGAGCAGCCCATCAGGAGTTAGGAACTCTACTTCACTCAAAGACGAAGTTCGGGACTCTACCTCGCTCACGGCGGCAGGAAGTACTTTTCCATCTCGAAGCAGCGCAAAAGTTATTTGAGGTGCAGCAGAAACCAGAGCAGGCCGCGATCGCGAGCAAGCTCCAAATGCTCGTAAACGCGATGGCCTAATGTCCATAAGTAAGAGTTGGATGTCTCACTTTTGATTGCGTCGGCAAGTTCTAGCTCACTACCCTGCTTCAGCTCATTCAATCCAAAGTTTGAACTGGAACGAAGTTGAGTAAACTGATCGCCTTCCAGCCCCTCACCCACACCAGTGCGATCGCCCTACCCAACCCAGCACTCAGCCCAAAATCAGAAATTTTCTGACTCTCAAAGCTTGACCTAGGTTTTGTGTTGCGAGGGCAATCTCCTCTTGCACTTCTCTAGAGCGATCGCCCCTCCAACTTTTCCCAATTGGGGAACACAACCAAGTCACTGAACTACTGACTAATCTCGCTATTTATTGAAATGCATATAGGAGCACGATAACTACCCAGCACATGAACAGAAGCCATGCTACAAATCTGCCGGGTAGTAGCCAGCGAGGAAATTTTTCAGCTAACTCATAGCCAATGATGGGTGGCGCTCCAGCGACATTTCGGCTCAGGCAATAGATTCGCCACTTGCTTAAAATACAGGCGATCGCCCTATTACCCATAACTAGCTCAAATCCGTATGAAGCATTAGAAACCATCCCAAGCAATGCAAGGACGGAAACGAGCATTCCGTTATGCTCTTTCCAGAAAACACCAAGTGCTGCAAATAAAATAGCCTGCACTGTGAATAGCCCTCTTAAGCGTTCGCTCATGAGTGAATCTTCATGCTTGAGAAGGTCACGTAAGCAGTCGTAATACTCTTTGGTGTTCCACTCATTCATATAGGTTAATTAGATGAGCTTGCTAGTGTTGTTGACGCTTAATAGCTAACTACAGCGTGGCTAAAGGTCATTTCTTACGGCCTAATTTAATTAACTTCATTCCAAAACATTCAGTAAGGGGTCTTGGAGTTTACATAAGCTGCACTTGGACAGCGATCGCCCCTCACTTTTCCCCAATTGGGGAACGTAGCCAAGTGAGTGAACTGCTGAGCGCTCCTGCCAGCTGTCCAGAATCGGACGTTTGCTTAGGTGGTTTTGGTTGTGAGGAGCGATCACCCTTCAGCTCTGACTTGATCAACTTGAAACAACTCGTTAGTCTCTAGCAATGTTTGGCAGCAGTAACGATGAATCCAGAAGACATCGAAGCAATTGAAAGGCGGTTAGGTTATATCTTTAAAGACAAAAGCCTACTCCTTCGAGCACTCACTCGCAAGGCTGCGGCTAAGGAGCAAAGTGAGCAAGGGCAATCATGTGAGGACCAAGAAGTCTTTCGTACTCTTGGAGATGCAATCCTCAAGGCGATTCTGACCGACCTTCTGATTGAGCACGGTTGTACAACTCGTGGAAGCATTACTCAAAAAAAGCAGACATTAGAAGATGAAAAAACTTTAGGCGAAATGCTTCGCACAATGGGTATTGCTCCAATCGTAGGAATTGGTGAGCGAATCGTTGGAGTTCATGAGACTACCTACGCTCTGGCAGAGACCTTTGAAGCTTTAGTTGCTGCTGTTTACAAAGATGGGGGCTATGACGTGATTACAGCTTTAGTCACTAAGTGGTTTAGTAACCTCATTAATTAAAGCTAACTAGTTCTCACCTCCAGTATTCGTCCTTGTCATCGTCATCATCTTCATCCTCGTCATTTACCCAACTCCACCGTCTAGCACTGTAACCATAGCCATAAACCCGGTTAGCGATGTCATCGGCTTCATCACTCCGCTCTCGTTCGACCTTTGGATAGTCCAAGGGATTAGCCGATCGCACCAAGACAGAAACGATTTCAGGTCGAAAGTGTAGTGCCTGGAGATAGGCTTTCTCAGCAGTTGTCTCATCTAGCGGTAGTTCAGACGAGAGTGTGGTGGTTTGACTACCAAAGCGTTTTGTACTGACAACCGCCACAATTTCCTGGTCCTTTAGCTCTAAAGAAACACTATCCGGATCAATTCCAACCTCAGGGTAGGCAAGGAAGGAGCGGAGCATAAAAATAACGCTGAATTAGAACTGCCTCGGTTCTAACAGCTCTGCACAGCATCTGACCACAGGGGATCACCTGCTCAACTTTTGAATTGGCCCCTTTTGACTCAAACCCCACCTACACGGGATCAAGGCCCAAAAAGCCCAATTCAAACCAATTCAAAAATCCGATCGCCCGCTCTACTAATACCAATTCTTCAAAGGTAGACGACAGATGCTATAAAACTTGAGGTGGGTTTAATCGTAGAGTATGGCAGGGGTTTACAAACTAGAGATACAAGAGAGTGAAGAGGATCT
>NZ_JACJPK010000037.1:0-107800 GCF_014696035.1 Trichocoleus sp. FACHB-262
GATGTTCGTCTCACCATCTTTTGGCTTAACCCCTAGCTCACGCTCTGGTACTAGCCTATCTGTCTCTCTCCCACTTCTCCAGCTATCTTTGCCACTCTAGAAAAAAAGACGTATGGGTATCGCGAACACGATGAAGCGAAACGGACAGAATTCCAGCAACAGCTAGGTGAGCCGAGAGCGCCGCATCTGGTCTATGTGGATGAATCAGGGATGGATGAGCGCGATGACTATGAGTATGGTTGGTCTCCCGCAGGGGAGAGAGTCTATGGTCTCAAATCGGGTCGTCGTCAGGGTCGAGTCAACATGATTGCGGGGTACCGAAACGGTCAGCTGATTGCTCCATTCACAGTCGAAGGAGCCTGTAATCGAACTGTATTTGAAACTTGGTTAGAAAGCTGTCTCATGCCAATACTGCAACCTGGAGAATAGGTGATTTTGGATAATGCCACCTTCCATCATGGCGGACGAATTGCCCAACTCATCCAAGCAAAAGGGGCTCAAGGGGTCTACTTGCCACCCTATTCACCAGACCTGAATCGTATCGAAAAGTGTTGGGCATGGTTAAAGGGCAGCATTCGCAAACAACGACGCAGCGCTACTAGTTTGCGTGAAGCGATGGAGACAGTCCTCAAGGAAGCTGCGTCCTAACTCTTATGGCGACAGCTATAATTCTCTGCCCGTTTTTCATAGCGGGTGGCAATGCGTCGAAACTGCTTGAAGCGATTGATGGTTCGTTCAATGCGATTGCGTCTCGATAAGCCTGACGGTCGAATCGTGTCCCTTGTCGAGATTCATTCGAGCGACGGGGAATGACAGCTCCAATACCACGTCGCTGTAAGTAGGAGCGAATGGGATGTCCTGTGTAGGCTTTGTCTGCTGCGACTCGTTGCGGACGCAGACAGGGTCGTCCACAGCCAACTCGTTTGACCTTGCCTTGCTCCATCAAGGATTCGAACACCACCGACTCGTTGCATTGCTCAACCGTCAGTCGGAAGGTCACGGGTTTGCCATTCCCCTCACAGGGCAGATGGATCTTGGTGGTTTTACCATGAGTTGTGATGCATCAGCCGCTCCCTCAGAATCAAGGCCAGGGCAAGAGCTAGATATTAATCTGAATAAATCCGATTAATATCTAGCTCATGAGGAAAGCCATTACGGGGGAGATACTGGCCCGAACCTGCGTGCCACTGACATCTGGATTGGCGATACTACTAACCGTTTTTGCAACACAATCCCCGTTTTTGTGTCTGCGTATTTCTCTACTCGAGTAATGCCAGGTTTCGGACTGCGCCTTGATCCGCGCTAGTTGCCAGTAAGGCATAAGCCTTGAGTGCTGCTGTCACCCGTCGCTGCCTAGCTTGTGCGGGCTTCCAGGCATCTTTCCCTTTTGCCTCCATTGCTGCTCGGCGGGCGGCTAGTTCCTCTACCGACAAATCGACCTGGATGCTGCGATTGGGGATGTCAATCAGAATGCGATCGCCCTCTTGGACCAGAGCAATATTGCCGCCTGCTGCCGCCTCTGGAGAAACGTGACCAATCGAGAGACCCGAAGTCCCACCGGAGAAGCGACCGTCGGTCAATAAGGCACAAGCCTTACCTAGTCCCTTTGATTTCAGGTAACTCGTGGGGTAGAGCATTTCCTGCATCCCAGGACCTCCGCGCGGACCTTCATAGCGAATGATCACTACATCCCCTGCTTCCACTTCATCGCTGAGAATTCCTTTGACAGCGGCATCTTGGCTTTCATAAATGCATGCCTTGCCTTCAAACACCAGAATACTTTCGTCTACCCCTGCCGTCTTCACAATACAACCGCGCTCGGCCAGGTTACCGTAGAGCACCCCTAGGCCACCCTCACTGCTGTAGGCATGTTCGTTGCTGCGGATACAACCGTTTTCCCGATCCAGATCAAGGGAGGGCCAACGCGTCGATTGACTGAACGCTTGCTGAGTCGGAATTCCCGCCGGACCCGCCTTGAAGAAAGTGTGGACGGCTTCATCATCGTTGCGCATCACATCCCAGCGATCGAGGGCTTCCTTGAGCGTTGGACTGTGAACCGTTGGTACGTCCGTGTGAAGCAGACCCGCTCGATCCAGTTCACCGAGAATCCCTGGGATACCACCCGCCCGATGCACATCCTCCACATGATATTGAGGCGTGTTCGGGGCGACCTTACAGAGTTGCGGCACCTGACGCGAGAGGCGATCGATGTCAGTCATGGTGAAGTTGACCCCCGCTTCCTGGGCAGCAGCCAGCAAGTGCAAAATGGTGTTGGTCGAGCCGCCCATCGCAATATCTAGCATCATGGCATTCTCAAACGCCTGGAAGCTAGCGATCGCTCGTGGTAGCACCGATTCGTCGTTTTGCTCGTAGTAGCGACGAGTGATACTTACAATCGTTCTCGCCGCGTTGAGGAACAGATCCTTGCGGTCGAAATGGGTCGCTAGTACCGTGCCGTTTCCGGGTAAGGAAAGACCGATCGCCTCGGTGAGGCAATTCATGGAGTTGGCGGTGAACATCCCAGAGCAGGAGCCACAGGTTGGGCAGGCGGAACGCTCGTATTCCTCGACCACCTCGTCGCTGAGCTTGTCGTTGGCAGCAGCTACCATCGCGTCTACCAAGTCCAACTTGTGTTCTGCAAGTTTCGTCTTACCCGCCTCCATCGGTCCGCCGGAGACGAACACCACAGGAATATTAAGACGCAGGGCAGCCATCAGCATGCCGGGAGTGATCTTGTCGCAGTTGGAAATGCAAACCAGAGCATCCGCACAATGGGCATTCACCATGTACTCGACCGAATCAGCGATGATCTCTCGCGAGGGCAAGCTGTACAGCATGCCGTCATGCCCCATGGCGATGCCATCGTCTACGGCAATCGTGTTGAATTCTTTGGCAACTCCACCAGCGGCTTCAATCTCACGGCACACCAACTGGCCCAGATCCTTCAGATGCACATGCCCTGGCACGAATTGGGTAAAGGAGTTAGCGACGGCAATAATGGGCTTCTCGAAATCCTCGCTCTGCATCCCAGTGGCGCGCCAAAGCGCACGGGCACCGGCCATATTGCGTCCCTGAGTGGAGGTTCTAGATCGATACGTCGGCATGGCGCAATCTATTCGTCTAAGGAGTTGGAATAATCTCAATTCTATTAGAAATTAGCATTAGAAGTTGATAGAACCACTGCATTGCCCAAAATAGTAGGGGCAAAGCTCGGGGTAACCTACAGTTGATCGGTGGCAGTTGAGATCATTTCAATTCATTTGGGAGTTTCGATAAACGGAGTTAGCGTAGATTGCAAGCTGGGCACGATTTCGCAGGTTTAGGCGATCAAATAAGTGAGTGACATGGGTTTTCACAGTGCCTTCAGCAATAAAGAGTTGTTCAGCAATTTCTCGATTCGTCGAGCCATCTCCAATCAATCTCAGTACATCTTGTTCTCTTGGGGTCAGTGATTCTAAATCGGGGGAGCTTGGTTCTGACACCTCGGCTTCGGATCGGCTTGCCATCACCTTTTCTATTAACCCTGGTGCCATCTGAGTGTAGCCCCGGTGAGCAAGCCGAATTGCCTGTACTAACTCATCGGATGGCATATCTTTGAGTAAGTAACCTTTAGCACCCGCTCGAATGGAGTCAGAGATATACTCGTCATCATCAAACGTACTCAGCACCAGAACTTTTACCTCTGGAAACTGCTGACAGATGGTTCGTGTTGCAGCCCGCCCATCCATTACAGGCATTCGCACATCCATCAAAACCAGGTCAGGCTGCAAAGCGGCAACCTGCTGAACCGCGACTTCGCCATTGCTAGCAGTCGCAACCACGCACAAGTCAGATTCCAGCTCCAGCAGGGTCTTTAAGCCTTGGATGATCAGGGGCTGATCGTCCACTAGTAGTAGACGAATCGGGGAAGTAGGGGTTGCTGCGCCTGATTCAATCTGTGTTCCGCTCACTGTGCCCTCCCAGCGTTTCAGTGCCCGTCACAATAGCCAATTCAAACTCTTTAGTCCTTACTCAGAAAATCTCTTCGGGTCTAGTTTGTCGCTATCTGCGATCGCGAGCTTAACCCCTTAGGGTGAAATTTCTATTCTCTCACCGGGATGCCTCTCGTGTCGTTCAGGATGATTTTGCAAAGGAAGTTTGACGATAATGCGACATCCGTTTTCTGGTTTTGTTTCTAGGTGCAGAGTCCCGTTAATGGCTGCGACTCGTTCTTGCATTCCCTGCAATCCAAATCCGTTGCTTCGTTGGTTTGGATCAAATCCCTGGCCATTATCTTCAATCACTAAATTCACATCGGTCGCAGCGGTACTCAGTTGAATGTTGACTTGGGTCGCTTGGGCATGTTTTCTAATGTTGGTTAACGCTTCCTGCACAATCCGATGGAGCGTCTTGCTCATTCTGGGACAGATGATGGTTTGCCCCTTGATTGAGGTTGAGATCGCAACACCCGTACCCTGTTGAAAATCTTTTGCTAAGTGAGCGATCGCTTCCTCCAAGGGTGGTGCTTCTGAATCCTCGCGCAAGGCTCTAACCGATCGCCTGACCTCCTGCATTGCTGTGGCTGCCAACTGCTGTGCCTGTTGCAAAAATGTACGTGCCTGATCTGGATCGCGTTGCCAAAGTTTGGCAGCAGTTTGTAGTTGAATGTTCTGTGCCGTCAGTGTGTGTCCCAGAGAGTCATGAATTTCACGGGCAATATGGTTCCGTTCCTGTAACGCTGCCAACTCTTCAATCTGCAACGCATATTGTCTCAACTGTTCATGCGCTGCTGCCAACGCTTCCTTAGCCTGTCGCTCTGAAAGTAAAGTGCTGACTAATTTCAATACAAAGAACAAACCCAACCCAAACATCAATGTTTCGGCAATCAGATGCATCCAAAACAGATGGCGATCGCTGGGCTCCACGAGTAAGGTAATGTTTTGGACATAGCGCACCTGATGCACCAGAAACAGCAAAAAACTCAATCCCGCCACTATCCATCGCATGAGTGGCTTAAATAGAAAACAACTTTGAATTAGAACGATTAGATACAGCGTTGGTAATACATGCAGGTAACCCAGCGTTGCTCCGTAGAAAATCAAGCCAATTTCGATACCTACATAGAGCAATTTGTAAGACAGTTTACCACCGGGCAAAATTGCTGCCATCACGCTTAGGACCGCAAGAACAAGAACGTGTTGAACAGGTACTTGATTCTCCCCAAAAGACTCCATGATAGCGAAAGAGAAGCAGGTAGCAATCATCACCCATTCCGCATAAAGCAGAAACCGGAAAGGATTCAGTTGGGGTTTGAGCGAGCGTTGGAGAGCAATCATGGTAGGGCTTCAGCGAAATTATTTCCTATTAATACTCCAGTTCCTGCCATACACCATCTCACTTTCGTTATGAGTCACTCATCTGAGGTAGGTCGAAAGTTATAGGAATATCTACTTACACTTCAACGAAAGTCTGAGCAAGCATCCTCAATTCGTTGAGGCGCGATTCAAGACGTTCTTCAGAAGAAAATAACGAATCAATTTTTTAGGGTAGAGACATAGCAGTTCTCAACCGGGTTGTTGCTTGTTAAGGATGAAACTTTGCTAAGTGTAGGTTCCACGCCTCAAAAGTAACAAGTTTTAACACAATCACAGAGACAACTCAGCCACAAAGATACTTTCTAAGGAAACTGACGATTTGACTTATTGTTTGCAGGACATCAACTTATGAAACTTCGCTATCGCGGTATTGGCTACGAAATCGCTCAGGCCGTTCCATCTCAACCGATGAGCGTTACTCCAGTCACACTCATCTATCGGGGTAATTCATATCAGAGCAATCAGTACCAACTCATGCCTCATGGGATTGGTAGCCAGCACTCTATGACTAACCAATCGCCTCAAATTACTTCCCTTCCTAGAACTATAGCAAGGCCGCAACTGATTTACCGCGGTGCTGCTTATACCCCTTAATGTTGGCACAAAACATAGCTCAGTCTGTTGCAGTTCAGGAGATAAAATTATGCATCTTATTTGTCGTGGACACATCTACCCTTACACCCCGACTGTGCCCCAGTCCTATGTTAAGCCTCATGCTTTAAATTGGCGTTTCCAATCACCTGAAGAAACTTACGAAACTGTCTTTGTTCCTCAACCCTATGTCAAACCTCGTGCCTTGAACTGGCGCTATCAGTTGGCCGCAGGGTTGTAATGCTCAACTAATTTCATGGAAAAAGAATCAGCGATCGCTGAAAATAATCTGTCTTAGCTATTGATAGCTCTCATACCCTCATGAAACTCAACAATAATCAAACTTGGGAACAAGTTGCAAAGGCAGAGTCATTGCCAACCCTGTTGCTAGACGCGATCGACTATCTCCCATTGTTATATCAAGAACAGTCGCTGCCAGAGTCGCAGTTGCAGGAGCGACTTGCAGAAATTTATCGTGAGTATCGGCGATCGCACACTTACTGGCAGACCGAGGAGGAGCTGGTTTACGGGGCAAAAGTGGCTTGGCGCAATAGCACAGGTTGTATTGGGCGGATCTTTTGGGAAACGTTCAACGTGCGAGATCTGCGCCATCTCACCACCGCAGAGGAAATCTTTGAGGCGATCGTCGATCATCTTTATCAGGCAACCAATGGCGGCAACATTCGTTCCACCATTAGCATTTTTGCACCCGTTGCACCGGGGCAACCTGGGATTCGTATTTGGAATTCACAACTAATTCGCTATGCAGGATATCGTCAACCAGATGGCTCAATCATTGGTGACCCTGAGCAAGCGGAATTCACCGAACTCTGTCACCGCTTTGGTTGGAAAGGGCAAGGAACTCCATTTGATGTCTTACCATTAGTCATTCAGATGCCAGGACAAAGGCCTCAGTGGTTTGAACTTCCCAAAGCAGCGGTGATGGAAGTCCCGATTGTGCATCCTGACTATGAGTGGTTTGCCGAACTCGGACTCAAATGGCATGCGCTTCCCGCCCTCTCAAACTGGCGATTAGAGATTGGCGGTATCTCCTATTCCTGCGCCCCCTTTAACGGTTGGTATATGAGCACTGAAATTGGTGCCCGAAATTTTGGAGATGAGCAACGATACAACCTATTACCTGCGATCGCTCAACGAATGGGGCTAAACACGGGCTCAAAACTATCGCTGTGGAAAGATCAAGCGCTTGTTGAACTGAATCGAGCGGTTTTGCATTCGTTTACCGCTTGTGGGGTCAAGATCGTCGATCATCATACCGCGTCTGCCCAGTTTATGCAGCACTGGCAGCGAGAAGCCGAGGCTGGACGCATCGTGCCTGCGGATTGGGGGAGAATCGTGCCGCCAATGTCTGCTTCTACAATGCAGGTGTTTCACCAAGAGATGCAAGATGTTTGCCTCAAACCCAATTTTTTTCAACAGCCTGCACCTTGGAAACGAGGAAGCAGCGATCAACCCTCCTCCATTCCGTCTGCTCTTAGTGACTCACAGCCCAAGCAATGTCCTTTTCATTAGCTGCTCTTCAGCGGCGATCGCTCTATACATTGCATTAATCTTTGACCCTGCCCACAGGTCTATCCACTAGAGATTCTATTTTGGTCTACCGATTAATACGAAGGATATGCAGGTAGTCATTGCCTTCTTTAAGTCCGAAGCTCAGAGTCAAAATTCACAATTGATGGCAGCAACTGAGGCGTCGCACTCCAACTCTGAATCCTCAAGCCGCTCTCATAGAGGCGAGCGATCGCACTTCCAAAGCATCCCTGTAGAGAGGAAGGTATAAAAATATTCTTTTTGCTACAGCTTCGGGATCTAAGCGTTTTTAGGATTGGTGAAGTTGAGATTAAACCAGTTTGATTCCAAGAAAGGTAGTTGGCAACCGCACGAGAGTTAATCGGATAAAGCACCAGATTTTTGTACTGGCACTCTTAAGCGCTCACTCCAAGATAACTTTGACGAACTTCGGTTGAGACAGACTGTCCCTGATTGCTTACTCTACACGAACAAAATCCGGCACTGGTTCTCTAGCTCGTGATGGCTCTATATCGCCGCGTCGTCAGGAATTCTAGCATCGTTACAGGTCGGGAGATAAAGCCCATCCTCATTGCAGGAGTTGTCCTTTTACCTAAACTAAAGTGAGGTCTAATCCAGTTATGGATCAACTGCTGCACCGTAATCGCTCGTTGTAACCCTGCTCGGGTCTTAGCATAATGGTTTTGCCGTCGCCGATAGGCGCTACAGTGAGGACGAATAGAACTATTCAGCGCTTCACAATGATTGGCATGAACCTCACTGGCTGAACTGACCGCTGTAAAGGGATGATCGGGGTACAGCCATTGACGCCGAGGTCTGCCTTGAGAGCCTTTGATTTTGATGGCAACTTCCAACCCTTCGCGCCACACTTTGAGATGTCCATACGCACGGGCCACCTGTGGGTAGCGCAACCGAATGCTGGCTAAAGCCCAAAGTTCTTGAGCATAACGCCGTTCTCCATCGCTGAACCACCGAATGAATGCGGCAGGGGCCGCCCATTGCCAACTCGTTCTCACTCCCTGTTCAAAGAGTGCTTGTTCTCTTCGTCCCACCTGTGCGGTGACCCAGTAGCGACTCTCTCGTTCCATCGTAGTGAGTGTCCATCCTTCAGACTCACTGGGGGGGAAGGTTCTCACCGACGCGAGTGTAGAGTTCATCGTGCTCCAGAGTCACCTCACAGGGGTCTGGGGCTTTGGGAGACCACTGTGAGGCTTGGCCTGCCATTCGCTCTTCCCATCGCAAGAGTGTAGAATGTGAGACATCAAGGACACGACCACTTGCCCTCACCCCCATCCCTTCACCACGCATCTTGAAGGCCAGCGATACCACTGATGCCGGGGTGCGCAACCGAGCCATCAAAGTGTTTGTTTTATCGCTAAATCGCTTGCCACAGCCTTTGCAGAGGAAGTGTTGAACCGAGCTCCCATCCTTGAGTGAATAGGTTCCGTTTTTTACAACGCACGAACTTTGACAGTGAGGACAGGGCATGGCTCAACTCCAATCACTATCAGTATTCTATGTCTCACTAATTAGAAGACCAGTGCCCAAAATCCTGGATCTGATAAATATAGCTCTCCCCATTGCGGAATTTGTGCGTGATAATACGGCGGTTGTATGGGTCGAGAAAATAATGATTATTCAAAATAGTGGATTGAGAAATTCGACTTTCAACCCGGAAGATGTAGTTGTAAGGTGTTAGCTCAGTACCCTGAAGTGTCAAGTGTTCATCTTCGGCAGCATAAGTTTTACCTGTCACTTTGATATCACTACAAAACACATATTCGCCATAGCCATACAGGTTGTCAAAGCGTTCGTTAAATCGCCAAACCTCCGGTTTAATCCAATGAATATCAGCATGTACAGCGGAGGCTTCCAGAAAATTGCCTACTAGGTCAAAGGTTTTGCATAACCCTTCCCAATGTCCCATGAAGCATTGAAATGGTTTTGGTGAAGGCGAGCCGTAGTCTCTCATAGTGTCCTCCGATTATGATCGGCAGCGATCGGACCTTTCACACTCAAGCCGTAGTCGGCGATTGGCAACAATTGTAGCTAGATCTGGTCGTCTGGTGAGGCAGAGTCGCCAATCTGCCCAAGGTTCATACAGAGCGTCTACCAGACCACCAATGACGGTAGTTCAGTGACTGTATAAATCGAGGCTGCATTGACTGCGCTCTTCCGGATCGCCTGACATTTCAACGCCGCGATCGCCTGTGAATCTACCCTCATTGTCCCGCTCGCTCTATGAAGAATCCTGCCCTGCTGAGTCGGAATCAATCCTAGCCACGATTTCTCAGCTGGTTGAGGAGCATCACGATGAGGCTGTTTTACGATGCGCTGCACCGACGCAAACGTGCAAGTTCTGTCGTCTCTCTCGATGCATCCCAGTCGTTCAATGGTATTCGTTCAATGGTATGGAAATGAACTGGGAACTCGCTTCGCCTTTACCCAACCCCGAGGGAGCACTCGCGACGGGAGAGTTCTATCAGCAACTGCGACAAGCCCTCTCAGAACTTCCCGCCGTCTTTCGCACAGCGATCGCTTCATAGGGGAAATTGAAAACCTCCCCTATGAAGCGATCGCTCAAGTAACGGGCGTATCCCTCGGCACTGTCAAATCCAGGCTCGTTCGTGCTCGCCACCGTCTCCAGCGGGTGTAATTAAAAGTAGCAGGTTAGGTCAAGCTGGATTTTGAGCAAGACTCGCCCAATAAGAGTGCCAATCCTGGTTTGTCCGCAGCACTCGTAAGGCTAACCCTCAGCATGTTTAACACTCCACCAACTGCCCGAGCGTTTCAGTCGTTGCTGAATCACATAGCGATGAGCACTTTCAATTTCACCAGAACCAATCGGTAAGTCTGCGGCAATTGCTCCTTTGTAGTCGAGTTGCTCTAAGCGATTAGAGATGTAGCGCGAGGCACAACGGACGGGTGCTGTTTTGTCAGGCACCGTGTCTGCTTCCACAAAAGGACGCAATGCTTTGAGTACTGCTGCGACGTGGTTGTGTTTGAGTCGCCGCTTTTGCTGCGCTAGCCATGTCTTGGGGCTCTCTGGGGCACAAACGGTGCTGGCATCGACTAGATAATCACACAGATGATAGAAATCGAGTAAATAGCAACCGGGTTGACCGAATCGTTGGGAAATTTGGTCAGCAATCCAGGGAGCACCATCACCGATGCCATGCACAAAGGTTTGTTGTCCTACCCCAACTCGAATTGCGCTGGCAACCAGTTGCTCACCTGCCTCATCAGTTGTTCCCAAGGTCACCCCAAATACCGGATGAGCTTGCTCTGGAGCCCGAGCGAAGGTTAAGCGAGCTTCCTGCCAACCGATTTGGCGAGTGGTGCTACGGTCTACCTCCTGCCTCTCAAGGGTCGTTGTTTGGGTTGTGACAATCGGAATCATGCTCCCGTCCATCTCCACAATCAGACAATCTACCCCATCGTGTTCCGGTATCTCGGTTTTGAGTTGACGACGTTGCAAGTGTAAAACCTGCTCGGCATGCCGTTGGGCAAGCGCTTGGGCAGAACTCACAGGCACGCTAATGCCATGATGTTCTTGCAACTTTTGGGGAATTTGTCCAAACGGCACATATGCTCCAAAATCAGTAATCACTCGTTGTAACGGCAGTGAATACCCACGACAACTGACTGCTGCTTCACTAAAGGGTCGGGTAATCCCTTTGCCGTTGCCTTTGCTAAACAGTTGCTCTCTCACTTCGATGGTTCCGAAGCGGGTGTACCAATAGAGTCTTTTTCTCGACTGCGTTGAGCGTGGGGATTGGTGTGAACAAACTCATCCTGTTGGGCTTGATTTTGCCGGGTTGCCCATCCTTGCAAGGCTGCCTGTCCCAGTTGCTGAATTTCTTCAATCACTCGGTGTTCGGCTTCATTGGCTTTGACCAGATTTCCCTCGGCATTCTCCACGACTGACAACAAAGTCTCTATCTTGGCTTTCAGGTCAGGATGACGGTTTAACCGCTCTTCCAAGCTCTCAAACTCGGTTCCAGCACACGCTGGGCTGTCAGTTGATTCTTGGGTCATTGGAGGATGCACCTTGCTCGTGAGAAATTTACTCAATCATAGCTATTTCAGTTCTTCAATTCCCGCTGCCACTTTTAATTGCACCCTGTTCATGATGGTCGTTTTACGGCAACTACTTTGGCATGGGTTGCCACGTCGAGAAGTTAGCAAGGTGTGCCCAGTAAGAACTCAATCCAATAAATGTAAAGATGAGAGTTGCCGCAATGAATACAATTGCTCCAACACTTCGCAGGAGCCGATTTTTCTGGAAATAGAGCGTCGGGGCAGAAAAAACTCCTCCTAGACCAACTAGAATGAACCCAATTCCTGCCAACAGGGAAATCGGTATTGCGCCTAGGTTGATGATGCGAAAGCCAATGATAAGCGATACAAGTCCTGCAAAGAAGCCATAAACGCCCAGGGTCAGTAGGTCCAAACCCATTGCTAGAGTTAGTGAAGTTCCAGCGAATAGAATGCCAAATAGAACTGTTGTTTCACCGAAGGCAATATTGAAACTACCAATCACAGGCCAGGTTAACGTCATGTGTAAGCCAGTGGCTAAAGCGATCGCACCCACGACCCCAAAGCCTGGAATCCAGCGTCTCTGGTTTGACTCACCCAGACCAAAGTAGACATAGGCAGCGAGAAGAGCGAGTCCAGCCGCCAGGTTAATGAGCATGAGTGTGATGTAATCGATAAACATGAGATCTCCTATAAATGCTCGGTTTTATAGACATGTAGATAAAGATTGTGGAATGCTATTAATTGCCCGAATCAGTGATAATAGCTGTCATCAAAGGATCAATGGCCCAGCGATCGCGATACCGCCTCCCATTGATAAACAGGACTGGAGCAGCTTCGACGCCACTTTGCATTCCGCTGGTAATATCCTCATGGATGCGATCGCGGTATACTTGTCTACTGATGGCTCGCAAAAACTGGCAGACATCAAGCCCCAAATGATCGGCATACTCCACCAGATAGCCGCTTCCTAAGGCTTGCTGATGGGTGAATAGCATATCGTGCATCTGCCAGAACTGCCCCTGTGCCCCTGCTGCTAGGGCTGCTGCCGCTGCCTTTTGAGCTTGAGGATGTATTTGGGCTTGAGGAAACTGCCGAAACACAAAACATAGATGATTTTCCGCAGTGGAGGTGCCATTAAGCTGTCTTTGAATTGTCTTAATTAAGGTGTGAAGTTCTCCACACTCAAGACACTGATAATCTCCATACTCAATGAGCACCACTTTGGCATCGAGTTCTCCTTGGCGGTAGTCTCGCTCAGAAGGCGGTAGCACTAACGGGTTGCGTTCACTCTGTGTCTCCATTGGAGAATCGTCAGATGCTTCTTCAGAAATATCGTGACCCATACTAAACCTGAGAAGCAAAGAGGTTTCATCGTACGAGAAGCACTGTGAAATCTCTTTGCCTCAGCCCTAGAACTGTTTGTATGACCCTAATTTAAGGGCCTAACTCCAATCTGTCTTCCATTCAAAGTCCATTGTTGGAGCCATACAACGATCAATCTTTGGGTAATCAAAGGTATTGGCTTGATGTCAAACTTAAGTTCATAGATTGGAACAAGCTTGCAAGGCCATCTCAACCACCTGTAGGAGTTCTGCACGGCTCGCTCCACTGGAGGCTTGGACGGACATGCCAAAGTTGACAGTTAGGACAAAGCGGGCCAAGGCAGCAGGGTCAGTATCAGACGGCAAATCCCCTTCGGCGATCGCACGGGCAAAGCGATCGCCAATTGTTGCCTCAATTAATATTCGGCGTTCTGCCAGTTCTTGATAGAGTGGATCGCTTGGATCAGCACATGAAAGCACAGTTTGAGCATAGAGGCATCTTGGCGGATTGTCTGGATTCGTCAGCAAATCAACCACACCATACATCATTCGCTCGATCACTTTACGGGCAGTCGGCTCCTTTAGAGCTTGCGCCATGTAGGGTGTTTGTTGCTCTTGGTAAAGATCGAGCACCTTACGAAATAGAGTTTCCTTATTACCAAAAGCCGCATAGAGGCTGGGACGGTTGATCCCCATTGCCTCCGTGAGTTCGGTCAAGGATGTTCCCAGATAGCCCTTGCGCCAAAACACCTGTAGAGCTTTTTCTAAGGCTTCGTCGATATCGAAAGCGCGAGGACGTCCCTGAGCAGTGTGAAGTTTTCTCGTTTCCATACTGTTCAGTATAAAACTTTCTTGACACCCCAAGTTAAGCAGGGGATACTTTTTGTACCGATTGGTAAATAAATTACAGGCTAGTAATCATGATTTCCTTACCAAACGTCATTGTTCAAGGAAAGCTTTACGAAAGCCGCAATTCTCTGGTTTACCGAGGGATTAGAAAATCAGATCACTTGCCGATCATCCTCAAAGTTCTTAAGCAAGACTATCCCACTCCATCCGAACTGATTCGTTATAAGCAGGAATACGAAATCACCCAATCACTTAATCTTGAGGGAGTGATCAAAGCTTACGCACAGCAGGATTATCAAAGAACGCTCGTTATTCTTCTAGAAGATTTTGGTGGCGAGTCTTTAGAAAAATGGATTCGGGACGCTGCTAAGGCATACTGCCCCATGCCTCTACCTAAGTTTCTGCATTTTGCAATTACGGTTACGAAGATCTTGGGGGACATTCATACTGCCAACGTAATTCATAAAGATATCAACCCCAGTAATATCGTGCTCAATCCCCAAACGGGACAAGTTAAAGTCATCGATTTTGGTATTTCTACACGTCTGGGTCGCACTAATCCTACCTTTAACAACCCCCATATTCTAGAAGGTACTTTAGCGTACATCTCCCCAGAGCAAACTGGGCGCATGAACCGCTCGCTGGATTATCGCACTGATTTTTATTCCCTCGGTATCACCTTCTACGAACTGCTCACTGGACAGTTACCGTTTCCTACCGCTGACATTCTTGAATTAGTTCATTGTCACATCGCCAAGCAACCTGTGCCGCCGCATGAGTTGAATGCAGAGATTCCCAAAGCCGTTTCAGATATTGTTTTGAAACTGATGGCGAAAAACGCAGAAGATCGCTATCAGAGCGCATGGGGAATTAAAGCGGATTTAGAACTCTGTGCCCAGCAGTTAACAGAGATCGGCCAAATAGATAGACTGCAACTGGGTCTTCATGATGTTTCCAACCAGTTTCGAGTTCCCCAAAAATTATATGGACGTGATGCAGAAATTATAGCCCTACTGGCAGCGTTTGACAGAGTAGCTGAGAGAAGTGAAATAGGGACGAGAAGAGAAGCAGACAAAGAGGAGAAAAATATCCCCCCAGATCCGTGTCTCTCTATCCCTGCATCTTCTAGAATGTTGCTCGTTTCTGGCTACGCTGGCATTGGTAAATCAGCTTTGGTACAGGAACTTTACAAACCTATCACGGCAAAGCGTGGCTACTTTATCTCTGGTAAGTTCGACCAATTTCAACGCAATATTCCCTACAGTGCGATCGCCCAGGCCCTACAAAAATTGGTGCAACAACTACTAGGTGAACCCGATGAGCAGTTGCAACAGTGGCGATCGCGCCTACTTGCAGCGTTAGGAAGCAATGGGCAACTAGTTGTTGATGTGATTCCTGAATTGGAATTGATTGTGGGCAAACAGCCCCCTGTCATAGAAGTGGGAGCAACGGAAGCACAGAATCGTTTCAATCGCATCTTTCAGCAATTTTTACGGGTGTTTTGTTCAGAGTCACATCCTTTAGTCATCTTTTTAGATGACTTGCAGTGGATCGACTTCGCCACACTGAAGCTAATTGAACTGATGTTACTGGATGAACAAGCCCAATCTCTATTTTTGATTGGAGCCTATCGAGATAATGAAGTACATCCAGCCCATTCACTGACTTTAATGCTGGAGAGATTGCGAAAGCAAGGGGTAGGGCTTCAAGAAATTATTCTCAAACCTTTAACGCTAGAACCGTTAAGCCAGTTGCTTGCTGAGACACTACATCAGGATATTGAAACCATTCGCGCTTTAGCTCAGTTAATATTGCGTAAAACCGAGGGTAACCCTTTCTTTGTCAATGAATTTTTGCGAATGTTATATGGCGAAAATCTATTGATCTTTGATGCTGCACACCGAAGCTGGCAGTGGAACATTGCTCAGATTGAAGCCCAAAATATCACTGATAATGTTGTAAATTTGCTGCTGCTCAAGTTGAAAAAACTACCAGAACGTACACAGCAAATTTTTCGATTAGCGGCCTGTATCGGGGCCGAATTTGATTTAGATACTTTAGCAATCGTTTGTGAACAGCCTTCTAGAACAGTTTTTGAAGATTTAGTGCCAGTGCTGCAGGGAGGATTCATTCAGCCTCTCTCCGAATTAGATGAAGACTTGTTAATTCCACAATACAAGTTCCTGCACGATCGCGTCCAGCAAGCTGCTTATGCTTTGATTAATCCATCACAAAAACAAATTGTTCATCTGCAAATTGGTCGCAATCTCCTCGAAAAAACTTTATTAGAACCTCTGTCAGACTGGCTATTTAAATCAGTTGATCATCTAAACTACGGGATTGAGCTTGTTACTGACGCTGATGAACAAATTGAGATTGCCAAGTTAAATTTGATGGCAGGGCGCAAGGCAAAAGCCGCGATCGCCTACAGAGCAGCAAAAAAATATTTAGCTCAAGGAAGAGAATGGCTAACATTTTCTAGCTGGCAGAGCCATTATAGCCTAACCTTAGAGTTGTATATAGAAACCACAGAAGTTTCGTATTTATGTGGTGAGTTTGAAGATGTAGAGCAGTGGGCAGGAGTTGCTCTGATAGAAGCCAAAACGGTTCTCGATAGCGTAAAGCTCTACGAAATTAAAATTCAAGCATACATCGCGCAGAAACAGCTAGTAAAAGCCATTAATACTGCATTACAAGTTTTGCAGCAGCTAGGAATTAGTTTCCCTAAAACGCCCACTCCATCAGAGATTCGCCGTGAACTAGACGCGACCACATCTCTCTTTGACAATTGCCAGATCGGGGACTTAGTCCATTTACCAGAAATGATCGAACTGGAAAAATTAGCGGCGATGCGAATCCTATCCAGCATCACGATCACTGCCCAAATCGCTGCTCCTAATTTGACACCGCTGCTTGCATCCAAACAGGTCAACCTGTCTATTCTGTATGGCAATGCATTTGTGTCTCCCTTTGCTTACGCCACCTTTGGGTTAATTCTTTGTGGTGTGGTGGGAAACATACAGTCTGGCTATGAGTTCGGACAGCTTGCTCTAAGGCTGCTATCACAGTGTCATACCCATGCCTTGAAAGCCAGGACTTTGAATATCGTAAATAATTTTATTATTCACTGGAAAGAACATGCTAGAGAGCTATTGAAGCCTTTGTTAGAAGGCTATCAAAGTGGGCTAGAAACTGGAGATTTAGAATTTGCTGCCTATTGTGCTTATACCTACTGCTTTCAATCCTATGCTAATGGAAAAGAACTCATAGAAGTTGCACACGATATGCTGACCTATGGGGAAGCGATTCGTCAAATTAAGCAAGAAACAGCATATACCTGGAATCAAATATTTCGGCAGGCCATCATAAACTTGACAGGACAATCGGCCAATCCAACCCGCCTAGTTGGCGAATCCTACAATGAGGACAATGAACTGCCAAAATACGAATCCGGAAATGATGGAAGTAGCATCTTTTCTGTCTATTTTAACAAACTTTTCCTATGCTACCTTTTTTCTGAATATGCTCAAGCTGTTGAAAACGGAGTCCTAGCGGGAAGTTATCTGATTCGGTTAGCAGGTACATCCCTTGAGCCTCTGTACTATCTCTATATTTCTCTAGCAAGACTCGCAATATATCCTGAAAGCAGCAATCAAGTGCAGGAGAAACTTCTCCAAGAAGTTACCCTAAGCCAGGAGAAAATGAAGCTATGGGCACATCATGCGCCAATGAACTATTTGCATAAATATAATTTAGTTCAAGCAGAGACGGCACAAGTTTTGGGACAGTGGTTTGAGGCAGAAGAGTTTTATGAACAAGCGATTCAAGGAGCTAGGGAGAATGAATATATTCAGGAAGAGGCATTAGCATACGAATTGGCTGCAAAACATTATTTGGCACGTGGTCGCGAAAAGTTTGCTCAAACCTACATGAAAGAAGCTCACTACTGTTATGAACGTTGGGGAGCCACAGCGAAGGTGAAAGATTTAGAAACTCGCTACCCACAGTTTTTTCCTCAAGTGTCTGATGTAGTTTCGCCAACCTATAAAACTTCTGAAACCACCTCTAATCGCTCAGACCTTGCTTTAGATTTAGCGGCTGTGCTGAAAGCCTCTCAGGCCATATCCAGTGAAATTGAGTTGGATCAGTTGCTCCGCTCCTTAATGCAAATTTTAATCGAGACTGCTGGGGCTCAAACCGGATGCTTGATTTTGGAAAATGCAGGTGAGTGGGCGATCGAAGCAGCTTGTGAACTTAGTCAAGGAGAGAAAGTCTGTACTACGAGAGTGCTGCAATCGCTTCCAACGACAAATCATCTACCAGAATCAATTATTCAGTATGTGATTCGGACTCACGAATCTGTCATCTTGAATGACGCTACTCGTGAAGGCAATTTTATTCATGATCCCTATATTCAGAACCACCAAACTCAGTCACTGCTCTGTTTGCCGCTGCTGAATCAAAGTAAGCTCGTAGGTGTGCTGTATCTCGAAAATCAATTAGCAACCGGAGCCTTTTCACCAGAGCGATCGCAAGTTTTGAATTTACTATCTACCCAGGCCGCGATCGCCATTGAAAATGCCAAACTCTACTCTAAACTCCATGCCAGCGAGAGTCGGATGAAACAATTTCTAGAAGCGGTTCCGGTAGGCATTGGAGTCTTGGATGCGGCAGGTCGCGCTTACTACGTCAATCAACGGGGCATGCAGCTAATGGGCAAAGGCATTGATCCCACAGCGACACCAGATTTAATCCCGGAGGTTTATCAATTTTATCTAACTGGAACCGATCAAAACTATCCCCCTGAGAAACTACCTATCGTCCGGGCGTTGAGTGGCGATCGCACCACGGTAGATGATCTCGAAATTCATCAGAATGACAAAATCATTCCAGTTGAAGTCTGGGGAACTCCCATCTTTGACGAGCAGGGCAATGTGACCTATGCGATCGCTGCCTTTCAAGACATTACGGAACGTAGACAAACCGAGCAACTACTAACCGATTACAACCACACTTTAGAGCAACAGGTGGCGGAACGAACGATAGCTTTGCAGCAAAGCGAAGCCGAACTGCGTCGTCGAGAACAAGAACTACGGCTAATCACCGACACTCTCCCTGCTCTAGTCGCTTATGTAGATGGCAATTGTCGCTATCAATTTATTAACCGTACCTACGAGGTCTGGTTTAATCGCAGTCGAGATGAGATTTTAGGTAGATACGTCCATGAATTGCTCGGTGAAACCGTTTATCAGAGGGTTGAACCGTTTATCCATCAAGTATTTACAGGGCAAACTGTCAGCCTGGAAGCAGAAGTTCCCTTCCCAGTGGGTAAAAAGTCTATCAGTGCTACCTTGATCCCCGATTTCGATGCCAATGGTCAAGTAAGAGGATTTTACAGCCTCATCACAGATATTAGCGACCAAAAACGTGCCGAAGAAGCTTCTATTTTGGAAGAGCGCAACCGGATGGCGCGAGAAATTCACGATACATTGGCGCAAGCCTTTACAGGCATTCTGCTGCATACTGGAGCAGCGACAGAGTTAATGACCAAGAAACCAGAGACTGCTCAGGCACACCTGGAAACTGTGGATGAATTAGCCCGCACCGGACTAGCTGAAGCCCGCCGATCCGTGACGACCCTCCGACCTAAATTGTTGGAGGAGGGAAACTTGTATCATGCGCTCAATCATCTAACTCATCAAATGAAGTCTTCCACAAAGACTCATCTCACCTGTCAAACCATTGGTGAAGTTTATGCTTTACTACCCGATGTGGAAAATAACCTATTACGTATCGGACAAGAAGCTTTAACCAACGCCATTAAATATGCTAACGCCACTGAAATTTGTATTGAGTTAGTGTACGAGGAGACGCAATGTCTATTACGAGTGAAAGATGATGGACAAGGATTTGAAGTTGAAGTATACCCAACTCAGGGATTTGGTTTACTAGGGATGAGTGAACGAGTTGAGCAAATTGGCGGTGAATTAACTATCCACAGCCATCCGAATCAAGGTACAGAAATCATTGTCATTGTAAATCGGGAGTAGACACCTCATGAGCCAACCAGCAACTATCCAGGTTCTGCTTGTGGATGATCATGCCATTGTCCAGCAAGGGTTGGCAGCCATCATCAATGAAGAATCGGATATGACTGTCATTGGTCAGGCCAAGAATGGGGTTGAGGCAGTTCAGTTGTTCCGTCAAGTGCAACCCGACGTGACCTTAATGGACTTGCGGATGCCACAAATGGGAGGGGTGGAAGCAATTACGGCAATTTGTACTGAGTTCAATACCGCTCGCATCATTGTATTGACTACCTATGACGGAGATGAGGACATCTATCGGGGGTTGAGGGCAGGTTCAAAGGGATATTTGCTTAAAGACTGTAAACCCCATGAACTAAGAACTGCGATTCGTACAGTTCATGAGGGGCTACAATATATTCCCCCTCATGTTGGGGCTAAGTTAGCACAGCGCATGACCCATCCAGAGCTGACCGAGCGCGAATTAGAGGTGCTTCAGTTGGTTGCTCAGGGGATGAGCAATCTGGAAATCGGTGCTGCTTTGAGCATTACTGAAAGCACTGTCAAGTCCAACATCAACCGCATCTTAAGCAAGTTAGGCGCTAAAGACCGCACCCAGGCTACCATCATTGCCTTAAAGCGAGGAATTGCCAGTCTGTAAAGCCTGTCATATCGACTTAGATTTGATTTCAAGTTGAACTTAAGTTCGATGCCAACCCAATACTTCAGGCTGCTTCATGATTGATCGTTCTGTGGATTCAAGTATGGACCCTGAATGGACGACAGATTTGAGTTAGACCCTTAAATTAGGGGCATGCAAACGGTTGCAGAGATTGAAGTGAAGAAAATGGACGGCTGTAGAAGGCTGCCATTGCCTCACGACCCAAAGCTGTGGAGCTTAAAATGAAACTCATCTCTGTCAATGTGGGACTGCCACGGGAAGTGACCTGGAAAGGGAAAACAGTGAGAACTGGAATCTTCAAAGAGCCAGTCCTAGGCAGTGCAAGGGTGATGGTGCGATCGCTGAACTTAGACGGAGATGGACAGGCTGACCTCTCGGTTCATGGCGGATTAGACAAAGCAATTTATGTCTATCCGTTCGAGCATTATGATTACTGGCACGCTGAGTTGCCTGACACAGACCTAACGCTAGGCATTTTTGGTGAAAATCTCACAATCACTGGACTGAGAGAAGACGAAGTAAACATTGGCGATCGCTTTCAGGTTGGCACAGTCAAACTGATGGTGACACAACCTCGCCTCCCTTGCTACAAACTGGGGATTCGGTTTGGGCGACCCGATATGGTAAAGCGATTTCTCGCCAGTCGTCGCACCGGATTTTATTTTTCCGTTTTGCAAGAAGGAGAAGTCGGGACGGGAGACACTCTAGAGTTGATGAGCCGAGATGACAACAGGATCACGGTTGCCGACATCACTCAGCTTTATGTGCGTGAGAAAAACAATCCAGAGCTACTGCACCGCGCAACTCAACTCGAAGCTTTACCCAAAAGTTGGCGCGACTATTTCCAGGAACAAAGTCGTCGTCAGGATGGGTAGATTAATTCGATTTTTATCTAAGTTTTGATAAAACCGAACATGTAGGAGATCTTATGTTTATCGATTACCTCACACTCATGCTCATTAACCTGGCGGCTGGGCTCGCTCTGTTAGCTGCCTATGTCTATTTTGGTCTGGGTGAGCCAAATCAGAGACGCTGGATTCCAGGCTTTGGGGTTGTCGGTGGGATCGCTTTAGCCACTGGTTTACACATGACATTTACCTGGCCCATTATTGGTAGTTTCAATATTGCCTTTGGTGAAACAACCGTTCTGTTTGGCGTTTTATTCATTGGAACTTCACTCGCCCTAGCGCTGGGTTGGGACCTACTGACCCTCGCTGCTTATGGCTTCTTTGCAGGACTTGTATCGCTTCTAATTGGCTTTCGCATCATCAACCTGGGAATCACACAACTTCCTCTGCTGACGGGAATTGGATTCATTTTAGTTGGCCTAGGAGGAATTTTTTCTGCACCAACCCTCTATCTCAAATCAAACCGATTCTTGCGAACGATTGGAGCAATTGGGCTAATTGTGGCAGCTCTTATCTTTGCGTTTATTGGGTTGAGTGCCTACTGGGGACATCTGGCTGACTTCTCGACGTGGCAACCCCAAACCCTGACAAAATAGCCACGTTTCTATTGAAATTCATTACGCTCTTCTGCAAATAATGAAAACTCTTCTGAAAAGAGCCGCCTTATTTCTGGCTCTGCCAACCAGCGTCTTAGCTAATCTCTCTTTACCTGCTTCTGCCGATTCTACGGCTGGCATCATCCTGAGTACGAGATGCCAGGGTGACCACAACATCAATATTTGGCAGAATTCTACCTCTGGTGAACTGCTCTATCGCGCGACTAGTCCCTACGGCAATCTAAGTTTGGGCAAAGGAACTAGCCAAGCGACGGAAGGTGTTCGAGTGTATAGGTTTCGGAACAAAAGTTATGAATACTGGGTGTGGGATGGCACGTTGGATAACCCACAGTCCGGAACTTTCGAAGTGTATAAAAACAACCGAATCTTGCTACAGCAACCCTGTACGAAAATCTGAATCCTCTGTAGGTATTCTTCATTCTCTTGAAACTCACTGCTTGCGATTCGTCAATAACTTTACAAGAGGTAATCTCATGACTACATTTCACACGATCGCGATCGATGGTTTAGATATCTTTTATCGAGAAGCTGGCTCCCGTGACAACCCAACGATTCTGCTGTTGCACGGCTTCCCGACCTCCTCTCATATATTTCGCAATCTCATGTCTGCGCTTAGCGATCGCTTCCACTTAGTTGCTCCAGATTATCCGGGCTTTGGCAACAGTTCGATGCCAAGTGTAAATGAGTTTGATTACACCTTTGATCACCTCGCTGAGATCGTAGAGAAATTCATTGCCGCGATCGATCTCAAGCAATATAGCCTCTACGTGATGGATTATGGTGCTCCCATTGGCTATCGCATTGCAGCTAAATATCCAGAGCGAGTAGAAGCCCTGATTGTCCAAAACGGCAATGCCTACGAGGAAGGCCTGCGCGAGTTTTGGGACCCAATCAAGGCATACTGGCGAGAGCGTTCTCCTGAGAATGCGGATCAGCTCAGACCCTTCTTCACTCTGGAAACAACAAGGTGGCAATACACCAACGGTGTCCGCAATCCTGAAGCGATCAGCCCTGACAACTGGAATATAGATCAACATTTCCTCGATCGCCCCGGAAATGTTGATATTCAACTGGCGCTGTTTTATAGCTATGGCAGCAACCCACCGCTCTATCCGCAATGGCAGGAATATTTCCGTAAATATCAGCCCCCTACGCTGGTTGTTTGGGGTCAGAATGACTACATCTTCCCGGCTGAAGGTGCTTATCCCTACAAGAACGATCTGCGAACGCTGGAGTTTCATTTACTCGATACGGGGCATTTTGCCCTGGAAGAGGAAGGGGAAGCGATCGCAGACCATATCCGTCGCTTTATGACCACTCATGTTAAAGAACGGACGAGATTGTAGAGATTACGTTCTCATTTCTCATCTTGTTACTTGTTACAGACAACTCTTTCAAACTCAACAATTAAGGCATCATCATGCAAAAATTAGATGGGAAAGTCGCTCTTGTTACTGGTGGCACCAGCGGTATCGGTTTTGCTACTGCCAAGGGCTTTGTCGCTGAAGGTGCCTATGTCTTCATCACAGGTCGCCGCCAGACTGAACTGGATGCTGCCGTAGAAGCGATCGGTAAAAACGTTACGGGTGTTCAGAGTGATGCCTCTAAGATGGAAGACCTCGATCGCCTATTCACCACAATCCAGCAAGAGCAAGGACACCTCGATGTGATCTTCGCCAATGCTGGCGGTGGAGAAGTCGCCCCACTTGGAGCCATCACTGAAGAACACTTTGACAAAACGTTCAACACGAACGTCAAAGGTCTATTGTTCACTGTGCAGAAGGCACTGCCCCTGTTGCCAGAGGGGGCTTCCATTATCCTGAACGCCTCGATTACTTCTATAACAGGTACCCCAGCCTTCAGCGTTTACAGCGCTACCAAAGCCGCTGTGCGATCCTTTGCTCGTAATTGGATACTCGACCTCAAGGAGCGCAAGATTCGCGTCAATGCTATCAGTCCTGGTGTCGTGCCCACTCCTGGCTACAACCTGATGGGACTGAGTGATGAGCAGGTGCAGGCATTCATAGAAGGCCAAGCCGCCACTATCCCTCTGGGACGAGTCGGCACACCCGATGAGATCGCCAAAGCCGTTGTCTTTCTCGCGTCAGACGATAGCAGCTTTGTCAATGGTATTGAGCTGTTTGTCGATGGCGGTATGGCACAGATTTGAAGCGCGATCGCAAGCGGCCAACTCACCTAATAACGGTGAGAATCTTCAAGGAGTGTCAACTTGATCAATCCTGGAATCGTGGAAATGGAGGGCATACAAGCAGCGGGAATGATCGGGAGCGATTACCAAAAACAGGTTGAAGCGCTAACCCCACTGGGTCGCATGGGACAGCCGCAGGACATCGCATCTGCTGCTGTCTTCTTTGTGTCCTCCGATTTAGCCTGGATCACTAGGGAAACGCTTCACATCGTGGGTGGTATTTAACGAGGAGAACCGTGAACGTCAACAAGTAGGGAGGAAAACCATGAACATCAACCAGAATGACACCGCAGTAGTTGTCATCGATCCGCAAAACGATGTCTTGAGCGAAACAGGGGTCTCCTGGGATTTGGTAGGTGACAGTGTTAAGGAGAATAAGACCATTGAGAACATCGAACGCATCTTCAAAGCCGCTAAGCACAATAAATTTGAGGTCTTCATCTCCCCCCACTATTATTACCCCACCGACTACGCCTGGAAATTTGCTGGAACCGTAGAGCAAATGATGCTCAAATCTAGGGAGTTCGAGCGCAAAGGTGCATTGAGCCTTGATGGTTTCTTGGGTTCTGGTGCTGACTGGCTCGATCGCTACAAGCCCTTCATTGAAGATGGCAAGACGATCGTGGTTAGTCCTCATAAAGCCTATGGACCGCAGAGCAACGACCTCGTTTTGCAACTGCGTAAGCGCAACATCAGCAAAGTTATTCTGCTCGGAATGCTGGCAAATATTTGTGTTGAAGCTCACCTGCGCGATTTGATCGAACAGGGATTTGAGGTTGCCGTCATCAAGGACGCAACGGCTGCCCCTCGACATCCGGAGCTGGGCGACGGCTATAAAGCGGCACTGATCAATTTTGGGTATATTGCCAATGCAGTGCTGTCTACGGACGATGTTATAGAAGCAATGGCGTAACGGTGTGATGACGCGGTGGCTCGATTCCTTTATCTTGACTTTAGCGATCGCGCCAAGAGTAACCTTCTGCCGCTCGCAACTATGGAACGAGGACAGCAAAATGAACCGATCGCCCTTAAAAGTGTGGATTTTGACAACCAGTATCGTGAGCGCATTGCTTTATACTCAACCGATCACTGCTCAAGTCATTCCTGACACTACACTCCCTGTGGGAGAGCGATCGCAAGTTTCTGGCAATACAAGTACTCAGATTGATGGTGGGGCAAGACGGGGTGGCAATCTGTTTCATAGCTTCAGCCAATTTTCTGTGCCGACGGGAGGTTTTGCCTACTTCAACAATTCCATAAATGTACAGAACATTTTCAGTCGCGTTACAGGTGGGTTGGCCTCCAATATTGATGGTGTAATTCGGGCAAATGGCACTGCAAATCTGTTTTTGCTCAATCCTCATGGCATCCTGTTTGGTCCCAATGCTTCGCTCAATATTGGTGGCTCGTTTGTTGCCAGCACAGCCAGCAGCATCGACTTTGTCGATAATTTTCAGTACAGCGCCACGAATCCTCAAATGACGCCGCTGTTAACTGTTAGTGTTCCAGTTGGGTTGCAGATGGGAGCTAATCCGGGGCAAATTGAGGTGCAGGGGAATGGATACGATTTATCCGTTCAAGTTCCTATTCTTTCCTCTATTGTCAAAGGTGATAGTACAGCAGGGTTGCGGGTGCTAGGAGGTCAGACCCTGGCCTTAATTGGAGGGGATATAAACATTGCTGGCGGCACACTGGCGGCAGAGCAAGGCCGAATCGAGTTAGGTAGTGCACGCGATGGGCAAGTGGGCCTTGGTGATGGCTTTGTCCTCAGCTACCCAGAAGTACAAAACTTTGGTGATATTCGTTTATCGCAACAGGCGTTAGCCTATGCGAGTGGGAGCAGTTCAATTCAGGTACAAGGAAATCAAGTCTCGCTAGCAGATGGGTCACTGCTGTTGATTCAAAACCAAAGGGCTCAAGCGGGAGGAAGTATCAAAGTAAATGCTGCCCAGTCGCTAGAACTGAGCGGAATAAGCCCAGATGGTAGGTTCTCAGCTGGTTTGACTAGCCAAACTACTGGACTTGGAAGTGGGGCAGACATTACAGTTTCGACTAGGCAGTTAACTGTTCGGGATGGGGCAGGAGTAGCCACTAATTCCTTCAGTTCTGCCAAGACGGGCAACATAACTGTGCAAGCTTTTGATTCAGTACAACTTATTGGGTTTTCATTCATTAATCCTATTTTTCTTAGCAGCATCGCTACTAAAGCTTTTGGCTCTGGAGTTGGAGGAACCGTAACGGTATCAACAGGGCGGTTAGTTGCTTTAGATGGAGGAAGCGTATCATCTCCCAATTATGGAACTGGCAGGGGTGGTACTGTGGTGGTAAATGCAACTGAAGCAGTAGAACTGATGGGGAAGTCCCTCTTTTCCTCTCCCAGCACTGTGACCTCTACCTCTCTCAATACTGGAGATGCTGGGGTAGTTACTATTAACACGGCGAGGCTAGTGGTTCAAAAGGGAGGCAGTGTTACTTCTTCCGTCTTAGCAACTGGTAACGGTGGCAGTGTCACCATCAATGCCACGGAGTCTGTTGAGGTCAGTGGTACAGTACCCGGCGCTCTTCCCAGTTATATAGGTTCGGCTGCCCCTATTGCGCCTACAGCCTTACGACAAGCTTATGGGTTGCCTGACACACCAAATGGAAATTCAGGCAACGTGACCATTAATACGCCTTTTTTGAGCATCAATGATGGTGCAAGTATCACTGTCAGCAATGATGGAACTGGGAGTGCTGGCATATTGCGGGTGAATGCCAACTCGATTTCTCTAGACCGTGACAGTTCAATTACAGCCGCTACTGCCTCTGGTGAAGGTGGAAACCTTGATCTCAATGTGCAAGGTGTTCTGCTGCTGCGAAACAGTAGTCAAATCACTGCTTCGGCGGGTGGTAATGGTAATGGCGGTAACATCGAAATTAATGCAAGCTCGATTGTTTCTGTATCCACTGAAAATAATGACATTCGTGCTAATTCTGTGAACGCTCGTGGCGGTAACATCTCGATCAATGCCTCTGGCATCTTTGGCATCCAGCCTCGACCTCAAGATACACCTTTAAGCGACATCACCGCGACCGGAGCCAAGTCTGCCTTAAGTGGCAGCGTCCAACTCAACATCAATCAACTTGACCCCACTTCTGGCTTAATCGAGCTACCCACAACGATCGTCGATTCAGCGCGCCTGATTGCCCAAGGATGTCCTGCCAATCAGGGCGACTCGTTCATTATCAGTGGTCGCGGGGGCTTGCCGCCCAATCCTGAACAACAGTTAGACGATGATGCCAATTGGCAAGACCGTCGTAGGTTAGTTGTGACACAGCAGCAAACAGATAGTAAGAGAGAGGTGAGCCGCAGTCAACAGCCAGAAGCAGAGGATACGGACACAAAGAGACACAGGGAATTCCTTGATTCAACATCCAACAGTCAACATTCAGAGATTCCCTCTCCCACCCATCCCTTAATTACCGAAGCGATCGCCTGGCAAGTGGCTCCTACTGGAGAGATAATTCTGATTGCTAACACACCTAACCAAGTTAGGCAGGATTCGGTGGACCATCTAACCCTCTGCCAGAGAAGCTAAAGAACAGTTTGAGTAAGGTTAACTTATCTATTTTGTTTAGTCTGATTTTGCAAAATCTTTGATAATGATGTAATAACCCAGCTAGCAATAGATATCTATTGATATCAGTAATGAAAGGAGCCAAGCGAGTAGATGCATCAGGAGCGCTGGGGCAGGCGAATCCATCGAGGAGAATCCATCGTACAAGGGCTCTTTTCAGAAAAAGGATGGCGGCGATTCCTGCATTTTGTTGTGTTGGGGCTGTTCATCGCTGTTAGCCTGCATGCAGAGATTGCAGTTGGATTCCAAGAGACTGGTAACTGGAAGGTAGAGAATACAGAGCAAATCAGGATCACATCAAATTCTCCTCTGTCTTCTACAATTTCTCCGCCCACCCAAGTGCAGCAAGCCGAAGCGCACTACCAGGCAGGGCAGCTGTCAGAAGCAATCGCCCTCTGGCAAAAAGCTGCAACCCGCTACGAGGCGAAAGGCGATCGCCTCAATCAAGCGTTGGTTCTCAGTTTTCTTGCCACTGCCTGGGCAGACTTGGGGCATTGGATGCAAGCGAATGATGCCATCGATCGAGCGACCTCGCTGTTAAACGCCCAACATCTGGCAGCTAATCCCGACATCTCACCCGTTCGCGCCCAAGTTCTCACTGTTCAAGGAGAGCTACAGCTCACTCAAGGTCAAGCAGCTGCAGCACTGGAAACGTGGCAACAGGCTGAGACGGCCTACCGCCACACCAACGATACCAGCGGTATCTTGGGCAGTCAGATCAACCAAGCGAGGGCGTTGCAGTCAGAAGGGCTTTACAGACGAGCCACAACGCTGCTCACCCAAGTAGAACAATCTCTGCAAAATCAGCCCGATTCCAGACTTAAGGTAGCGGGATTACGGAATCTAGGCAAAATGCTACGCTTAGGCGGCGATCTGGCCCAATCTCGGGTGGTCTTGGAAAAGAGCTTGGCGATCGCCCTCAAGCTTCGAGACGATACCGCTAAATCTGCATCTGACATCAGTGGCATTCTCCTCAGTTTAAGCAACACGACTCGCGCTCAAGGAGAAACCGATACCGCACTTGCATTCTACCAACAGGCAGCAATCGCAGCTCCCTCGCTCACCACAAAAACGCAAGTTCAACTGCTTCAGCTCAGTCTGCTGGTTGAAGCCGAGCGGCTGACAGACGCGCAGCACTTGTTGCCAGACCTCCAATCTCAAATCACTAATTTGCCCCTTGGTCGTCTAGCTATTTATGCCCGCATTAATCTAGCTCAAAACCTAGTCAGAATGAGGGGCAGAGAGGTAGAAAGAGCAGGGGAGATATCTTCTGAACGTCTCAGCACCTCAGCTCAAGAACTCGCTGCTGCGGTTCAACAAGCTCATAGCATGGGCGATCGTCGGGCTGAATCTTATGCCCTTGGCACTTTAGGCAGCTTGTATGAAACGACCCATCAATGGGACAGTGCTAAAACCCTAACGCAACAAGCGCTGAGTTTGGCTCAGTCTATTGATGCGCCCAGTGTGGTCTATCAGTGGCAGTGGCAGCTCGGACGAATTTTCTGTCAAGATACACAACCCTGCACTGCCACTGGAGGTCTGCAAAACGCAACGGCTGCCTATGCAGAAGCGGTTAAGACCTTGCAATCCCTCCGCAGTGATATAGCAGTAATTAACCAAGAGGTGCAGTTCTCGTTTCGAGAAAGCGTTGAACCCGTCTACCGACAATTTGTGGAACTGCTGTTGCAATCAGACAGCAATGCACCCAGCCAGGCAAACTTGAAACAAGCGCGTGAGGTGATCGAAGCCCTGCAACTAGCAGAACTGGATAATTTCTTTCGAGAAGCCTGTGTCAATGCTCGTCCCGTCAAAATCGATCAAATCGATCCGCAGGCTGCCGTCATTTATCCAATCATTTTGCCCAACCAGTTGGCCGTGATCCTGGCGTTACCTAATCAACCCTTGCGCTATCACAAGACTCTACTGGCTCAAACCGAAGTAGAGCGCATCCTCGTCCAAATGCGTCAATCTCTTAGACCCACCGCCTTTGTAGAAGATTGGTTGCCCGCTGCTCAACGAGTTTACGATCTACTCCTGCGTCCCGTGAAGACTGAACTGGCGGCAAGTGGGATTAAAACCCTTGTGTTTGTGCCTGATGGCTGGCTGCGGAGTTTGCCAATGGCAGTCCTCCACGACGGTCAGCATTATCTGATTGAAAACTATGCAGTTGCGCTTACTCCTGGTTTACACCTACTGCAACCCCAGCCGATCAAGCGTCTACGGCTGCATGGGCTACTAGCAGGATTAAGTCAAGCTCGCGAAAGCTTTCCAGCATTGCCGAATGTTGCAGTCGAAATTAATCAAATCAACACAAAAATTTCAGCTCAGGTGCTGCTAAATCAGGCGTTTACCAATCGATCGCTGCAAACCCAAATTGACTCTACTCCTTCGTCCATCGTTCATTTAGCAACACATGGTCAGTTTAGCTCGAAGGCTGAAGATACCTTTATTTTGGCGTGGGATGGACGCATCAATGTTAAACAATTGGATCAACTGCTCCGGGTGAGAGAGGGAAATTCCAACCCCATCGAACTGCTGGTTTTGAGCGCTTGCCAGACTGCCACAGGCGATAGTCGAGCGGCGCTGGGGATGGCAGGAGTAGCAATGCGGTCGGGGGCACGCAGTACCCTGGCTTCACTCTGGTCAGTTGGCGATCGCTCTACTGCATTGCTCATGATTGAGTTTTACCGGGAGTTAGGTAAACCTGGAATGACGAAGGCTGAAGCTCTGCGTCGGGCTCAAGTTAGTTTGTTGCACCAAGAGGATTACAACTCTCCTTACTACTGGTCGCCGTTTGTTCTGCTAGGAAATTGGCTCTAAAAAACCTTCGCTTTAAAGACCTCACTTCTTTAACAATCTTATGTCTTGTATCAAATCTTTGTTCTGTTATACATCCATCAGCCTTGCCCTAGCCTCAGAACTGGCGATCGCGCTCAACCTGACTGTCACCATTACTCCTAGCGCCGCAACAGCGCTGTCTGAAAATGGAAAACGTTCCGTTTATCAGCAAGCCCGCAAGCCAAGTCCTCCTCCCCCGCCGCCTACGAATCCAGGTAGCTCAGCCGCAGGGGGGCGACGTAATCCTGCTGCTTGCCCTCAAGATGCAGTGGTGGAAACCACCCGTCCGTCCTTAACAGCCTTTAGCCCAACGAGCAAACCAGGCTTAACCGTAGCAGCGCATCCCACATTTTTGGTATACGTGCCCAGAACTAGGGCTGAAACTGCCGAATTTAGCCTTCGCAATCGAGCGGGTCAAGGGATTTACCGAACGACGATCGCCTTGAGCAATACTCCCGATATCATCAGCATCACCTTGCCCGATCAGGTAGCGCCTTTAGAGATTGACAGGACATATGTATGGTCGTTTGCCATCATTTGCAACCCAACCGATCGCGTTGCCGATCAATTTGTTACAGGCATCGTACAACGAACAAAGGTTAATCTGGCTCGCTTACGTCAAATTGAGCAAGCATCCTTCAGACAGCGCCTTGTCCTGTACCAGGAGGATAGCATTTGGTATGATCCCCTCGCTCTCCTGTTCGAGTTAAAGCGCAGCCAACCTCATGAGCCAGACATCAGCACAGCTTGGCGTGAATTTTTGCAAGCTGGCGGCCTAGATACGATGGTAAATGTTAGTCCAGCCAGATCCAGATAACTTGTATTGAGCGATCGCGTTTATCCTATGTGGACAATCCTGAAGCAGTGTATTTGGCGATGGCGTGGAGTTCTGGTAACTGCTCCCAGCATTGCTGGAGGATTGCTGATTCTACGATTTGCCGGAGCACTTCAGTTGATGGAGCTAGTGGCACTTGACCAGATGTTCCGCCTGCGTCACTTTGAACCGGCTGATCCCCGGATTGTCCTTGTTACCGTAGATGAGTCAGACATCAAGCAACTCGGGCGGTGGCCCATGTCTGATGCGGTGCTGGCTCAGTTAATCTCATCCATCAAACAACAGCAGCCGAGAGTCATTGGTCTGGATATCTTTCGAGATCTACCTGTAGAACCGGGTCATCAAGACCTGATCAACGTTTTCATCTCTACCCCTAATCTCATTGGGATTGAGAAAGTGATTCAAACGGCTCAGGGCGAGGTGATTCAAGCACCTCCAACCTTAAAGCAACGGGATCAGGTCAGCGCCATTGATCTGCTCTTGGATACCGACAGCACAATTCGTCGCAGTTTGCTGTACTTAAGCAACAAGGACGGGCGAGCAATTGCCACCTTAGGAGCACAACTAGCCTTTGTGTATCTCAGAGGTGAAGGTATCGAGCTAGAAACGATCGACTCCAGTCAAGGTCAGTTCCGATTAGGCCGAGCCGCATTCACTTCTTTGCGGTCTAACGATGGGGGTTATGTGGGCGTTGATGCGGGTGGATATCAAATTCTGTCAAACTTTCCCAAATTCCTAAACGATTTCCATACTATCTCCATGACAGATGTGTTGCGGGGTCGCATACCCAAAAACTTAATGCGCGATCGCATTGTTTTGATTGGATTAACGGCTGAGAGCATTGAAGACAAATTTTTCACCTCTTACACCACCGACTTGATTGCAGCCCCCCCTGGTGTCGCAGTTCATGCTTTATTAACGAGTCAATTGCTCAGTGCGGCTTTAGAGGGTCGCCCTCTGTTGAGCGTCTGGTCAGAACCGATTGAATGGCTATGGATCATTTTTTGGTCTGCGATCGGAGCCATCATCGGGTGGATATCTCGATCGCCTCGCCAAGCAGCATTTAGAGTCGTTTTATTGGCAATTGTGCTTTTAGGCAGTGCATACGGCCTGTTTCTCGCGGGTTGGTGGATTATTATCATTCCCTCCCTGCTGGCTCTCACGACTTCTGCCATAACCAGCAGCAGCTACCTACTGTGGGACAATCTGAAGGAGTATGCCCGCACCCTAGAGCAAAGGGTGGAAGAGCGGACTCTCAAACTAGAGCAAGAAATTGCGGAACGAAAGCAGGCAGAAGATACCCTGAGCCAACAAAAACAACTCTTGCAAGCGATCGTGGAGCATATTCCTGTCATGATTACACTCTACGATGCAGAAGGAGAAATCGAATTTGTCAATCATCAGTTTGAGCAAACTTTAGGATGGTCAACCGCAGATCTGCACCATATTGACCTAATTGTTGAATGTTGTTTCAATTCGGAACAGCAGCAGATTCTAGACCATATGTTAGCCGCAACTGGCACTTGGTCAGACCTCAAAATCAGAACCAAAGACGAGCGTGTGGTCAACACCGCGTGGGCAAATATTCGGCTTCCCAACGGCATGAATGTTGGTATTGGGCAAGACATTAGCGATCGCAAACGAGCTGAAGCGGCCTCCATTTTAGAAGAACGCAACCGGATGGCGCGAGAAATTCACGATACGCTAGCGCAGGCGTTTACAGGCATTCTGCTGCATGTTGGAGCGGCAACCGAAATCATGACCAGAAAAACAGAGGCTGCACAAGCACATCTGGAAACTGTGGATGAATTAGCTCGCACTGGGCTGGCTGAAGCCCGCCGATCAGTCGCGGCGCTACGACCCAAACTCTTAGAAGAGGGAGATTTATTTAGCGCCCTCAAACATCTAGTCAATCAAATGAAATCTTCTACGAAGACTCAAATCACCTGTCAAATCATGGGTGGAGTCTATGCTTTACCACCTGATGTGGAAAATAATCTCTTACGCATTGGCCAAGAAGCCTTAACCAACGCGATTAAATATGCCCAAGCCACTGAAATTTGGGTTGAGTTAGTGTACGAGGAGACGCAATGTCTATTACGAGTTAAAGATGATGGACAGGGCTTTGAAGTGGATCAAGTATATCTAACGAAGGGATTTGGTTTACTGGGGATGAGTGAGCGGGTTGATCAGATTGGCGCTGAATTAATCATCCACAGTCAGCCTGATCAGGGCACGGAAATCATTGTGGTGGTGAATCGGGAGTAGGTCCGTGAGCCAATCAGCAGGCAATTTAGTTGTTCCGTCAAGTGCAATTAGAAACTCTGGCTCAAAATGGGTTGTACAGGATGGAGAAGTAAAGTCCATTTTCTTGCAATGTTTCCTTGCTTACATCAACCGAAACCAAAGGAATCCCCCAATCTAATCGAGCGGTGAGGCGATCGCCCATTTGCCAGCGTAGTCCCAAGCCAACTGATGCCAGCGGATTAGGGTCAGCTTCTTCGCGATCGCCTCGATTCCAAGCGGTGCCAAAGTCAACAAAGGGAGTCAGTTGTAAGACGCTATCCCACCGACGAATCCGAGCAATCGGCAGCCGCACCTCAGCTGAGGCAAACAACCCATTGTCGGCGAGCAACAAATCTTGTCGATAGCCACGTACCGTTTCTAGCCCACCTAAACCGATCTGCTCTAGTGGTACCAGCGATCGCTCAGCCAGTTGCACATCGGTTCGCAGCAACAACAGTGTGTCTGGAGCTAAAAGCCTGACCCACTGCCCTTGTCCTCGCCATGAGAAAAAACGGCTATCTGGTCCGGTGTCGCTAAGGGTGGCATCTAGAGCATCCAGACCCAAACTAAATTGAGAGCGAGCCGCAAACACTTCTCGGTTACCGCGTCGCGTCCACTCCTGAAAAAATCGTAACGCGGAGATACGGGTTTTTCCTTGCTCATCGGCTCCTAAGGCAGGAAACGGAATATCTCCACCCAGTAACGAAGCTTGACTCTCACGCCGACTGGCGGTGAGGCCAATGGCAAATTCTTCGCGAGGGGTTTCGACAAGCGGTTGGCGCAGGGTTAGTTCGTAATAGCGAGAGTTGGCATCAATATCGAGCTGGTCAAACGGCTCTTCTATCACCTGGCTTGACGAGGTACCGTAAGCCAAATTTAGGGTACCATTGCGAGCATTCAGGGGTAAAGTATAGCTGGCGTCGAGGGAGTTGCTACCATCTGTATTGGTGTAAGCAGCAGTGAGACTATCTCCCAGCCCTAGTAAGTTGGCTTCACTGAGTTGTAATCGCCGCCGAAACGTCCCCACACTGGGCGATCGCCCATTATCCAGTGTTATCTGTGTATTAAAAGTCTCTGCCTCGGTGACTCGAACCTCTAACAAATTTTCGCCAGGTCTGGTTCCCGCAGATAATTCGGCTGAGAGGCTCTCGATCAGGGGATTGAGTTGCAATAGTTGTAGCGCTTCAAGCAAGCGATCGCGGTTCAGTGGCTGTTGGGTAGCGATTGCCAATCGATTCTGCACATAGGTTGGCTTTAACCGCCGCGTTCCGGTGATTATAATCTCTTCTAGCGTTCCTTCTACGATTTGAATCGTGACCACGCCATTACGTAATTGCTGCGGTGGAATGTAGGCCCCCGAAGTGATGTAACCGCGTTCTACATACAGTTGAGTTAGAGCTGAACGCGCCTGAAATAACTCTGCGAGGGAAATGGGGCGCTGAGTAAATGCTTGAGTTACCGCTGCTAATTCTGCGGGGCTAAAAACAGTACTACCCACCACTTCAAACCGCTCTACAGTTATGGTAGCAGGCACGTTATCTGGTAAGGGTTGTGGTTGAGTGACTTCAGGACTAGAAGCTGGGGGCCGCAGCAACTCTTCTGGCGGTGGTAAGACAGGAGAAGGCTGAGGTGTTTCTGGGGTAGGAATATTGCGAGATGGAGGTTTTAAGATATCCGGTGGTGGGAAAGAAGCTTGGCTAAGAACTAGTTGTGAAGCAAAAGCTGGATTTTTATCTACAGCTTGGGCTGGCAATGGGCTAGCAGCGGTGCTACTAATCAATAGCATCCAACCCAAATGCCACAAATCTTTTCTCAAATGAGGGTAAAGTGCAATTCTCGTGAACACTACAAGCCAGAGCTCGATCCTATAAAACATAGCCCCTGCCTCGCACAACTAATTTTCGCCTTCGCGTCAATTATATGTAGAACGAGCAGAGCCTAGCCTGCAAGAAGTAATTCTACAGCAGGCTAATCTAAAGGGCGCAAGGCTACAGGGGGTAGTAGGACTTGAAGAAACAAAAGAAAGAACTATCCTTTCCAGGGAAGTGGTGCTCGATAAGGGTTTTCATGCATATCTAACACTTCCCAGGTTCGAGGGTTTACCTGCCCTGTTACTGGAACTTTGTACCGCTGCTGTAAATCCCTCACCGCAGATTCCGTAATGGGACCAAAGACTCCATCCACCACTGCACCACTCGGATTTCTTAATCTGACTCCTGCGGCTCCTAAAAAACCATTATCTGAGAGAACTTGCTGCAACAGTTGAACGCTTCTGCCGCGATCGCCACGTCGCAGGGTGGGTAATGTGAGATCAGTATAGGCGGTAGCTATCAAAACTGGATGCCTGGGTTGTGAAGATATAGGTACGACCTGCGTTTTGTCTAGGGACCAGGCTTCACTAATACAACAGGGTTGCGCGATCGCTTTACCAAACAGTGAAACTCCCAGCAGTTCTGCTGCTAATGCTGTTGGCAAAAATATCTTAGATAACACAAAAGTGATTTGAGGAATTGAGTTTTGAACTGTGATAGATCTCATCATGCATTGCCTGATTTAGATAGTCAAAGGAGATGATTAATAGGGCCGTATCGGTGCGATCGCATTAGTTGGCGATCGTCTTTGGCGCTGGGCTCTACACAATCACGGAAGCAGCTTGCTGTGAAACACGACCTGCGGCTTTAATTAAATCGGCGGCTTTTTCGCCAATCATGATGGTCGGTGCGTTCGTATTGCCTGTGGTAATTGTTGGCATGATCGAGGCATCCACAACCCGCAACCCCTCAACCCCATGGACTCGGAGTTCAGGATCTACCACTGCCATTGGGTCAGTGCCCATTTTGCAAGTACCCACCGGATGCCACACGGTACTGCAAGTTTCCCGGACGTAAGCAATGAGGGCGGCATCACCTTGCTTCTCGGCACCCGGAGCGATTTCCTGACCACGAAACTCATCCAAAGCACTGGCAGCGAACAAGTTACGGAGTAATTTGATCCCGACAACAAGCTTTTGCACATCCGCTTCACTTTGGAGAAAGTTCATCCTCAACATCGGGGCATCTTTGGGGTCGGGCGATAGCGTTCGCGGAGCGTCTCGTAGAGAAGCGCTGCTGCCTTCGGCAGGACGCAAACTGACACTGCCAATGTTTTGGGGATGAGTCAAACAAACAAAACTGGTGAATCCTAAACCAGAGTGGGTATAACCAGGCGGTGCTAACACAACGGGACCGAAGAGAAACTGTAAATCTGGCGCAGCATCCAGATTACCTGGAGTATGCAAAAACAAGCCCGCTTCAGCGACACTACTGGTGTTTGCCGGGTGTAAATCCTGAGTTGCTTCATGTGCCACGGCCACAACGGGGTGGTCTTGAAGGTTTTGACCCACACCCGGTAAATCAGCCACGACTGAAATTCCCAAGGCTTGCAGGTGTTCTGCATTGCCAACACCAGAGAGCATGAGCAGCTTGGGCGAATCGAACGCGCCAGCACTTAGAATCACCTCCTGGTTGACTCCGACCTGGTGCAGCGTACCTTCGTGCAGGTATTCCACCCCAACGGTGCGAGTACCCTCGAACAACAAGCGAGTCACCAACGCTCCTGTCGTTACAGTTAAATTGGAACGCTGGAGAATGGGCACAAGGAATGCAGCAGCGGCACTGTGCCGTTTACCATCCTTGATGGTCAATTGATAGAGTCCTGCCCCCTCTTGCTGCATTCCATTAGGATCAGAATTGTGGTCATATCCTACTGCTACTGCTGCGTCTACAAAGCGTTGGGATACCACAGCAGGCGCAATCGGATCGGTCACACTCAACTCTCCATCAACCCCGTGAAATTCGGACGCGCCTCGCTGTTGATGCTCCGATTTCTTGAAGTAGGGCAGGACATCTTGGTAACTCCAACCGGGATTCCCCAATGACTGCCAGTGGTCATAATCGTGAGGATTGCCTCGCAGATAAATCATGATATTAATCGAACTGCTGCCGCCCAAAACTTTCCCACGAGGACAAAAGATTTTGCGGTCATTCAGGTAGGGTTCGGGTTCAGAGAAATACGCCCAGTCCACCTCAGAGCCTTGTAGACTCAGGCATTGTGCTGGGATGTGAATTTCTGATTTTATATCTGGGTTACCCGCTTCAAGTAACAACACGGTTGTGTCACTGTCTTCGGTGAGGCGGTTGGCGACTACACAGCCTGCCGAACCTGCACCAATCACAATGTAGTCATACTGGGTCATGACATCTTCCTCGGTTATTTGTAATGGCTTTATGTTTCACAAGCAGGCTTATGTTTTAAATATTTCTCAAACCAGCTCAAGGCAGTTGTGCTGGCGATCTCAAAGCCTTCTCCTTGGAAGCCGTCAAAGTGTCCACCCTTCAAGACTGTAAAAGACTTCGGCGCGATCGCGTCTGCATAGACAGCGGCGGCCAATTGGGGAGAGGCCAGGAAGTCTTGCTCGCCCACAATTAGACAGAGCGGAGTGGGAAAGATGGCCTCAGGGTGAGGAATGGCTTCGTAGTAGAGACAATGTTCAATCGATTCAAAGGTGAGCCGATTTTCCCATCTACCTTCGCTGGCATCCTTAGTCAATTCAATCCAAGTAAAGGCATCGGGTGTTGCCAGAAAGGAGGGTTGACCAGGCGGGGCAACCAAGGGGAAGTAGCTCACCTCTCCAGTTTGATACCGTTTGATCCGATCTTCTGCAAGCAACTTTGTGAGTTCATGGAGTGCAAGGGGGGAGACCAAACGGCGAGAATTGAGAAATGCATTCACTGTCGGCATTTGGGCTACTACAGCTTTCACGCGCCGATCGAATGCCGCTACGTGCAGGACGTGACCACCGCTATAGGAGAAGCCCCAAAGACCGATACGTTTAGGGTCAACTTCGCTTTGAAGCTGAGTCCAGGTAATAGCATTGCGGTAGTCTTCATGCTGCTCGGTCGGGAGCATTTGACCCCGAGGCTCTCCCTCGCTGGCACCCAGGTATCGATAATCGAACAGCGTGACGGCGAACCCCGCTTTAGCGAAACGCTCAGCAAACTGCGGCAGTCCCATCTCTTTGGTTAAGCCAATGCCGTGAGCCATGACAATGGCAGGACAGCGATCGCCGGATGCGACATTATCTGGCGTGTAAAAGGTGACGGCACACTTTAACCCTTTACTCTCAAAACTAGTGCTTCTTTCCATCGCTACTTATCCTCTAATTCATCTGTCATGAAAGCGATCGCCCAGCTACCTTGGCACTGATTAGGCAGGGGTGGGTTGCAGTCCTGTGGTCATTGCTGAGAAGGCGGAGGAATAATCTCGATGCCGTACTTAGGTGCAGTAATGAGGATCTTGTCCAAGTCTTCAGCATTCAGAGGTGGGGTAGCCGTAATTTGACCATTCACCGCTTTTCCCACTTCGGCAATAAATTTCTCAAAGCCAGCGGGTGTCACCCAAACTAACATTTTGGCAGGGGCAGAGGTCGTATTGGTAAATCGATGCAGCTGCCCTTTGGGAGAATGGAGAAAAGTACCAACCGTTGCTAGTAAGGTGCGATCGTCAAGCTGGAATTCAATCTCTCCGTCTTGCACATAGAACGATTCATTTTCTCGGCTGTGCCGATGGGAAGGTGTGCCGCCTTGAGGTGCAACGATAACCTCACAAAGCGCATAGGCTTCCCCGGTCTCTTCACCAATGGCTTTGAAGGTATAGAGATCTTGACCAAAGTAGTAAGAACGACCTTGATCCGATTGAACAAAAAGTCCATTTTGGTTGATAGTCATTGTCGTCTCCCAATAGATCATCTCCCAGCAGACAAGTTGTTACTAACTGGCTCTTGGAAGATTCCAGCGCTGACTGCTCTCTTTTTTCCCTCTCAGGTCACTTCTACAACCGTTTATATGGCCTTAATTTAAGGGACTAATTCAACTCTGTCGTCCATTCAGAGTCCATACTTGAAGCTACAAAACGATCAATCATGAAGCAACCTGAGGTATCAGCTTCATATCCAACTTAAGTTCAGGTTGACAGCCAACTTAAGCTAAGATGACAAGTCTACAAACTGGCAATCCTTCGTTTCAATGCAAATCCATTAAGGTAAGGTCACCTCCGGTTGCGATTGGCGGAACAGCGCGATCGCCTCAACCCCATTTTTAGCCTGAGTAATCACAGCCATATCCGTATCTTCATTGATGACGGCACTATGAGTTTTGCCTCTAAGTTTGAGATAGATCTGAACTTAAGTTGGATGCCAACCCAATACCTTTGATTACCCAATGACTGATCGTTTTGTGGCTTCAAGTATGAACTTGGAATGGACGACAGATTTGAGGGAGTTCCCTAAATTAGGGTGATGCAAATTAAGACAATTCAAAGACAGCTCGATGCGACCTCTGCCGCGGAAGACTATCTATGCTTTGCGTTTCGGCAGTTCCCTCAACCTCAAATTCATCCTATCAACAAGTATGAAGAAGCGGCTATTTGGTGAAGTATGCTAATCATCAAAATTCAAAAGTTTTTGCTGTTGCTACTGGCATTCAGTGTTTCAATAATTGTGCTGATACGTGCAGAAGTAGCTACTTCTAAGGAAGTAACCCAAAGCTCCAACTCCAAACCTGCGATCGTTCTCGTTCACGGTACCTTCGCTGATGCAACATCCTGGCAACATATCATTCCGTTGTTAGAGCAAGATGGCTACACCGTGACGGCTGTGCAGAATACGCTCACCTCACTCCCAGAAGATATTGCCACCACTAAGCGAGTGATTGATGCTCAAAAGGGTGCTGTTGTGGTGGTGGGACATTCTTATGGGGGAAGTGTGATTACGAGCGCGGCAGCTGGTAACCCGCAAGTCAAGGCATTGGTTTATATCGCTGGTTTCGCCCCCGAAGTCGGCGAAAAGATTAGTGAGTTGAACAGTAGGTATCCAGCCCCCCCGCTCAGCACCGCAATTGTGCCTGATACCGCAGGCTTTCTCTTTATTGATCGAGCCAAGCTACATGAGTTCTTTGCTCAAGATGTTTCCTTAGCTGAGGCCCGGGTGATGGCGGCAACCCAAAAGCCAGTCGCTAGCATCGCTTTCAACCAAACACTCGATCGCGCCGCCTGGAAAACAATTCCCTCCTGGTATCTCGTGACTCAGGAAGACCGGGCGATCAACCCTGAACTTGAACGCTTTATGGCAAAACGCATCGGTGCCAAAACCAGCGAGATCAAATCCAGCCACGTGCCCTTTATCTCTCACCCTAAAGAAGTTGCTAAATTTATCGAAACGGCGGCAACTACTGCGATGAAAGCATCCTAATTTAGCTGAAATACTGTTTTGCAACCGAGCAAAGCAGTCTCTTGGCACAGGCGCAACATATCACAAACTTACTCACAAAGAGGAGATTCTAAAATGCCTTATGTTACTGTCGGCAAAGAAAATTCTGGCACTATCGATATCTACTACGAAGACCACGGAACAGGTCAGCCTGTGGTTCTCATTCACGGTTTTCCGCTGAACGGACATTCCTGGGAAAAACAAGTAGGAGTTTTGCTGGCAGCAGGCTACCGAGTCATCACCTACGATCGCCGGGGTTTTGGCAACTCTAGTCAGCCATCCTTTGGCTATGACTACGACACCTTCGCCGCAGATTTGAACACACTCATCACAGAACTGGACCTGCGTGATGTTTTGCTGGTTGGCTTCTCGATGGGGACGGGTGAAGTGACGCGCTATCTCGGCAAGTACGGCTCAGAGCGGGTGAGTAAAGCAGTACTAATGGCTCCGGTGCCCCCCTTCCTGTTGAAGACCGACGATAACCCGGAAGGAGTGGATCAAAGCGTCTTCGATGGCATTATGAAGAGCATTGTCGCAGACCGTCCCGCCTATCTCTCTACATTTCTTCACAATTTCTTTAACGTCGATATATTTCTCGGCGATCGCATCAGCAATGAGGCCATCCAGATGAGCTGGAATGTTGCAGCAGGAGCTTCTGCAAAAGGAACCTTAGACTGTGTACCCTCCTGGTTGACCGACTTCCGAGATGACTTGCCCCACATTGATGTGCCAACCCTGATCATTCATGGTGAGGCTGACCGCATCCTTCCGATCGCTTCCACTGGTAAGAGGTTGCCGCAGCTCATTAAAGATAGTCGTCTAGTGGTGATCCCTGATGGTCCTCACGCTATCAACTGGACTCATGCAGAACAGGTCAACCCCGCACTGTTAGACTTTCTCAAAGAGGGATAATTATGTTAGTGAGCCAAGTGTTGCGAACGAGTTACAGGTTTGGTTTCTGGCAGAACATTTAGTGGATACTCCATTGGTCTGAAGCGATCGCTCACTGAGGTTGCATTTCATGTTTGAACCCCAAGCAATTGGTACAGATGCAAAAACTCAGCAGGTCACTGCCATCATTTCTCATACGGTTCGCCCTGGGCGCGAGCATGGGTATGAAGAGTGGTTGCACGGTATCGCTGCGGTTGCCCAAAAGTTTAGAGGACACTTGGGAGTCAATGTAATTCGACCGTGGAATCATGCTCACCCTGAATATGTTGCCATCCTCAAATTCGATCAGTACAGTAACCTCAAAACTTGGCTAGAATCTGATATCCGGCAAGAATGGCTGGCGCGATTGCAACCACTGATTGAAAAGCCTGAAGCGGTTCAAACCCTAACTGGACTGGAAACCTGGTTTACACTCCCAAACAGAGTGGAGATGCCGCCCCCTCGCTACAAAATGGTGTTAGTGACGTGGCTAGGAGTGTTTCTCACGCTTCCTATCCCGAACCATTTGCTGGCACCACTACTGTCTGATTTGCCTATATTGTTCCAGCAACTGATCAATACAGGCTTCAGTGTTGCCTTGCTCACTTATCTCATCATGCCACGCCTCACTCAACTATTTTGTAAATGGCTGTATCCTCTTCCATAAAACGATCTTTCACAAAACGATATAGAGTTGCTAGAAACGATCTTTCATAAAACGATATAGAGTTGCTAGAAAAGACTATTCTTTCCAAACAGACTTCCTACTCATTCACACAGTAAAAACCTATGCCCTGTCAACATCTCAATAAAATGACTCTGGAAAACTTAATTCCGAAGGCTAACTACCCCGTGTTCCGGTGTGAGGAGTGCATGCGGACTAACGATCGCTGGGTACATCTGCGAATTTGTCAGACTTGCGGCAAGATGTTGTGCTGCGACTCCTCCAGAAATCAACATGCACGTCGTCATTATGAGGAGAGCGGACATGCTGTGATTAGTTCAGCGGAACTAGGAGAACAATGGCTGTGGTGTTTTACCGATGAGGAGGGAAAGAACTACTGAGCCATCAATTAATCAATTCAGTGAGCGTTTGGCTTTGTCCCCGAACGGAATCGCGTTTGAGATAGCTCTCTATCTAGAAATGCTGAATATGTATACGTTAATGCAGCATCAAATCGATAAATGGTATACAAGATTCCTAACTGTGGCCGTTGAATAACAGGAGATTGAGTGATGGCAAAACCTGTAATTCTCACCGTGGATGATGATCCAGATGTGCTGCAAACAGTGTCACGGGATTTACGGCATCAGTATGGCGATCGCTTCCGGATTGTGCGAGCGGATTCTGGGCAGGCAGCATTGGATGCCTTACAACAGCTCAAGCTACGCAATGAGTTTGTGGCACTCTTCTTGGTAGACCAACGCATGCCGCAAATGAGCGGAGTTGAGTTTCTAGAGCAAGCTCTGGATATGTACCCAAACTCCAAGCGGGCCTTGCTCACGGCCTATGCTGATACAGATGCTGCCATTCGAGCCATCAACAGCATCCAGATCGACTACTACTTGCTCAAGCCTTGGGACCCTCCTGAAGAGCGGCTATATCCAGTTTTAGATGATTTGCTGGATGACTGGTTTGCCTCTTTTCGACCTCCCTTTGAAGGCATTCGGGTAGTTGGCAACCGCTGGTCTCCCCTATCTCATCAAGTCAAAGACTTTCTGGCCCGCAACCAAGTGCCTTACCAGTGGTTGGATATTGAACTAGAAGGTGAAGCTACACAGCTAGTGGAATATGCCGAAGCCGACGGCAAGCAACAATTGCCACTCGTTTTGTTTCCTGATGGTTCCCGGTTAATTCAACCTTCAAATCTGGCGATCGCAGAAAAGATTGGCTTACAAACCCAAGCAGAGCGTCCTTTCTACGACCTGGCTATTATTGGTGGCGGGCCAGCAGGGTTAGCCGCTGCGGTTTACGGAGCCTCAGAAGGACTCAGCACCGTCATGATTGAGCGCCAAGCCCCAGGCGGACAAGCGGGTTCTAGCTCGCGCATTGAGAATTATTTAGGATTTCCGGTAGGCTTAAGTGGGGTAGACTTGGCCCGGCGAGCGGTAGCCCAAGCCCGGCGATTTGGGGTAGAAATTCTCACTCCTCAAGAAGTAACAGCAGTCGAGATCACTAATCCCTACCGAATTCTGCATTTGGCCGACGGCAGCGAAATTAGTTGTCACGCGCTGTTAGTAGCAACCGGAGTTGCCTATCGCAAGTTGGATGTGCCAGGCATGGACCAACTGTGTGGAGCGGGCGTCTATTACGGAGCAGCGATGACCGAAGCAATCGCTTGCCAGGGTGAAACCGTTTATATCGTGGGCGGTGCCAACTCTGCGGGACAAGCCGCGATGCACTTCTCTAAATATGCCCTCGAAGTCGTGATGTTGGTGCGATCGCCCTTAACCAAGAGTATGTCGCAATACTTAATTGACCAGATAGAAGCGACAAATAACATCAAAGTTTGTGTCGGTTGTGCGGTTGAAGAAGTCAAAGGCGACAAAAACCTAGAGGCGATTGTCATCAAAAACATCCACACGGGCGAGAGTGAAACCGTCGAAGCTGCCTCTTTGTTTATCTTTATCGGGGCAATGCCCAAAACCGACTGGCTAGATGGCGTAGTGGAGCGAGATGAGCGAGGATTTATCCTGACTGGGCCTGACTTAATCCGCGATGGTAAGCCTCCCAAGGGTTGGAATCAAGATCGATCGCCTTTTCTCCTGGAAACGAGTGTTCCCGGCATTTTTGCCGCCGGAGATGCGCGATATAACTCCGTGAAGCGGGTGGCATCGGGTGTGGGTGAAGGCTCGATCGCAGTGCAATTTATCCATCGTTATCTAAGTAAGGTATGACATGGTGAATCGCAAGTTGTGCATCGAAGACCTGCTCAAACTGGAGGCGTTTCAACATCTGTCCCAAACCCGATTAGAGTGGGTATGCGATCGCACTCAAACCGTGATGGTGCAGGCTGGAGAGACACTAATTCAAGAGCGAGATCCGCATCGGGGCTTATTTATCCTGGTAAAGGGTCAAATGCTGATTACCCGTCGCAGTGAGGGGACAGAAATTCCCCTAGGGAGACATCAAGCACCCGCCTTCTTTGGAGAAGTTCAAGTCCTGACAGATGAGCCTACTCCAGTGACCCTGCGAGCCATCACAGATTGCCATCTTCACGAAATTGAAGCCAGTGACTTTCTGACGCTGTTGCACGAATGCCGCACGTTCGAGCGGATGGTGTTCCGTATTGTGGAACAACGGTTGCGTGGGTTAGAGTCCTTCATCCGGGGACGGGAGAAAATGGCAGCCCTGGGCACGCTAGCCGCAGGTCTAGCTCATGAACTCAACAATCCCGCCGCAGCGTTGGTGCGGGCGTTGCGAGAGATGCCGCCAGCCATTCTAGAACTCCAGCGCATGAACTTGGTTTATGGTAAACGCCAAGTGGATGACGCACATACGCAACAGTGGCTACAGGCGCGGGATGTAGGATATGACTTGATTCTGAACAATCGCGTAGATGCTGTAACTCTGAGCGATCGCACCGAAATCTTAGAAAATTGGCTAGAAGACTATGGAGTTAGCCAAGCTTGGAAACTGGCAGAACCCCTAGCAGAGGGAGGCGTTGAGACTGAAACGCTAGACCAACTGATGGTGCGTTGGCGAGATGACCCCACTGAATTACGCGAGATTGGGTTGCAATGGCTATCACTTTCGTTTGAGGTGATATCCATGATCAAACATGGTCTGCGGGGAGCAGAGCGAATTTCAGAACTGGTGCAAGCGATGAAGTCCTATTCCTACTTAGATCAAGGCACTCGGCAAGAAGTAGATGTGCATCAAGGATTGGAAGATACCTTGCGATTGTTTGCTCATAAACTCAAGCAGGGAGTCCAAGTTAAACGGTGTTATGATAAGCAGCTGCCCAAGTTACTGGTTTATGGCAGCGAACTCAATCAGGTGTGGACGAACTTAATCGATAACGCCATTGATGCTATGAATGGCAAAGGAGTGCTGACCATTACCACGCAACGTAAGGAGCATTCTGTCCGCGTTGACATCATGGATTCTGGCGATGGCATTCCGCCTGAAACTCAGTCACGCATCTTTGAGCCATTTTTTACGACTAAACCTGTGGGCAAAGGCTCCGGGCTGGGCTTGGAAACCGTACGACGCATTGTGGAAAATCGGCACCAGGGCACAATTTTGGTTGAATCGAAGCCAGGAAACACTTGTTTTAGCATTTGCTTACCTCTTGTGTAAGCTAGGGCAACCATCCTAAATTATTCAGCATTTTATTCGGCAGGGGTGCGATCGCTCGGTTACCCCTTGCCAGAAATTCCCGATCAAGCGTGGCACGAACCATTATGTGAGGCTGCTGAGCTACACTTAAGCTACAGGACAGGCACGGCTAGAAGGTATTAAGTAAAAGCTATTATAATTTTTGCTTTGTACCTATCATGAATGACTCTACTGTCCACTCACTTTTAAGCAGGCTCTAAACTAGGATACATGCAGAAGCTCTTGCATCCCCTGGTTAGAGGCTTATCGAATGTGCCGCTCAGAGTAGCGCTCATTGTTCCTTTTGTTCTGCAAATTACCGCGGCGGTTGGGTTAACGGCATATTTTTCCTTAAGAGATGGTCAGAGAGCAGTCAATGAAGTTGCGGCTGAGCTGAGAAACGAAGTTACAAATCGCGTCCATCAGCATCTTGCTAACTATCTAGAAACTCCGCAATTGGTCACTGCGATCAACGCCAGTGCGTTTCGCTTAGGGGAATTGAATCTGCAAGACGGCAAGCGTTTGGAGCAGCATTTCTGGCAACAAATGCAGTTGTTTCAGTCTTTAAGCCCGATCGCCTTTGGCAGTGAGCAGGGAGAGATTCATGCTGTGGACCGCTTGCAGGACGGAACCCTCGTCATTCGCGTGATCGATGCCTCCACTGCTGGCAAGTACCACACCTACACAATTAATCAGCAAGGTAATCGCCAGCAATTGATCCGACTGGATACCACCTTCGACCCTCGGATTCGTCCCTGGTATCGAGAGGCGGTGCAAGCAAATAAACCAACTTGGACAGCAGTCTATCCCTATTTCTCTTCTAGAGGGCTAGCCGTCAGTGCCACTCGACCTATTTATGACGAAGCGGGGACTTTAATTGGTGCGACCAATGCCACGGTTTCACTCTCACAACTGGATGACTTTTTGCACCGGCTGAAGGTGGGCCGCTCTGGACAAACCTTTATCATCGAGCGCTCAGGTAACCTCGTGGCTAGTTCAACGGCTGAGCTACCTTTTAGCTTGAATCTAGAGGGAGTGGCAGACCCGCGACGACGGCTAAGTGCGATCGCCAGCCGGAATCAAATGACTCGCCTGACCGCGCAACAATTACAACAATACTTTGGTAGTTTTAGCTCTATTCGGCAGAGCCAACAACTCAATTTTGTCGTGGAGGGTCAGCGGCAGTTTGTGCAAGTCATGCCCTTTACGGACGGTTATGGGTTGGACTGGTTGATTGTAGTGGTGGTGCCAGAAGCAGATTTTATGGAGCACATCGAAGCAAGCCGACGCACTACGGTTTTGCTGTGCCTAGGGGCGTTGCTGGTGGCGATCGTTCTAGGCGTGCTCACGTCTCACCGCATTACTGACCCAATTCTCCGCTTGTGCTCGGCCTCCCAAGCCCTAGCCAATGGGAACTTTAACCAAACTGTTAGCCTCGGAGGGGTGAATGAATTTAGAGTTTTGGCTCAAGCTCATAACCAGATGGCCGCACAATTGCGAGGCTCTTTTACAGCTCTAGAAGCAGTGAAGGATGAGTTAGAGCTGCGCGTGACACAGCGCACAGCCGAATTACAAGAACGTACCTTGCAACTGGGACAAGCCCTCGATTTAGAAGCACTGCTGAAAAGAGTTACAGATAAGGTGCGGGACAGTTTGGATGAAGCCCAGATTCTAGAAACTGTGGTACAGGAATTAAACCAGGCGCTAATCGCAGAGTGCTGTAATGCCGCCCTATATGATCTAGAGAAAAACGTCATTACAATCCACTACGAGGCGGTGAAGCCTGGTTGGCCTTCTAGTCAGAGCGGTGCATTGCCTCTAGAGACTGTCTCAGATGTACACCAAGCGTTGCTGGAGGGGCAGATCCTACAGTTCTGTCGCTTAGCACCCAAGTTTAGTAGACCTCAAGCGGCGATTTTGGCTTGCCCAATCTTTGATGATCAGGGAGTCTTAGGAGATCTATGGATCTTCCGCCTGCCCAACTGCGTGTTCGATGACCTAGAGGTCCGCTTAGTGCAACAAGCAGCCAATCAGTGCGCGATCGCCATTCGTCAAGCTCGCTTATATCAAGCAGCTCAAGCCCAAGTCGAAGTTTTGCAACATCTGCATCAACTCAAAGATGACTTCCTGAGTACCGTATCCCACGAACTGCGTACGCCAATCTCTAACATGAAGCTGGCACTTCACATGCTCAAGCTCTCTCCCTCCTCAGAGCGGCAGCAGCAATACCTAGAAATCCTACAAGCTGAGTGCGCCAGAGAAGCGAACCTAATCAATGACTTGCTAGACTTACAGCGACTTGAAGCAGATCGCTATCCTATATCCCTTGAGACAATTGTGCTTCAAGACTGGCTGACCAGCATCGTCCAACCATTTTCGACCCGAATGCAAGAGCGGGGTCAACAATTCACAGTTGATCTACCACCTCATGTTCTGCCGATTCAGTCAGACCGCAATAGCTTAGCTCGATTACTAGCTGAGTTGCTCAATAATGCCTGTAAATACACGCCACCTCAAGGCGAGATTCAACTGAGAGTTGAGCAGCAGATCGACCCCGCGCTCCCTGATCAACCTGCGGCACTCAGGACTCAGTTTGAAGTGAGTAACCAAGCGGAGATTCCGCCTGCTGCATTGCCTCATATTTTTGAGAAGTTTTACCGAGTGCCTCACGCCGACCCGTGGCGGCAAGGTGGAACTGGCCTAGGACTAGCCTTGGTACAAAAGCTAGTGGCGCAAATAGGTGGAGAGCTACGAGTAGACAGCGGCCAAGGTTGGACAACTTTTGAAGTGTTACTGGAAGGTCACGAAAATTCTGATTCTAGTCAACTCCGCTAATGACTTAGTTCCAGTAAGTAACCAGCCAAATCAGTAGTGAAGCTGCAAATCCTGAGCCTCTAGAAGCGCATCCTCTAGGATGAGAAGTAGGGGACTACAAATCAATAACTGTTGACCACAGGCCTATGCAACCGGATGCATCTAGGGACGAAACGAATTGGTTAGCCGCTCATGCTACTTTCTCTGGTGGTGGAGAAATGGGTGCGCTCATGCGGACGATTGACTGGGCTAAAACGCCGGTCGGATCGGCAGAGACTTGGCCCCAAAGCCTAAAGATTGCTGTTCGTATCCTGATGCAATGTCAGTTGCCAATGTACATTGCTTGGGGCCAGGAATTTACTCAGTTCTATAACGACGCCTATCGTCCGATTTTAGGTGATAAGCATCCAGCAGCTTTAGGAATTAGTGCCCAAGAAACCTGGCCAGAGATTTGGAGCACCATTGGTCCCATGTGGGCAGAGGTATGGCAAGGCAAGTCCTTTGGCTTTGATAATTTTAAGCTCACGATCGATCGCTTTGGCTATCCAGAGGATTGCTACTTCAATTTCTCTTATAGCCCTGTTCCAGATGACGCTGGTAACGTCGCAGGTATCCTCGTCACATTTACAGAAACAACCGAAAAGGTACTGCTTGAAAAACGGTTGCAAGCCAATGCCAACCAACTATCGCGCATCTTTAAACATGCGCCTGTAGGGATTGCTGTCCTACGAGGCTCAAATTTTGTCTTTGAGTTTGCTAACGAGCGCTACCTGGAACTGGTTGGTCACAGACTAGTGGTGGGTAAGTCGGTGCAGGCGGCGCTGCCTGAGTTGGCGGGTCAGGGTATTTATGAGTTACTCGACGTTGTTTACACAACGGGGCAACCCTACATAGGCAGAATCCAGGTAATGCTGAATCGTGGTCAGCCACAGACGATTGAGGAGTGCTTCTTTGAGGTCGTTTACCAACCTCTCCCCGATGAGTATGACAAGACCGACAGCATCGTTGTAGTTGCCTTTGAAGTAACTGAAATTTCTAATGCTCAGCGTGAAGCTGAGTTAGCCAACCGAGCTAAAGATGAATTCTTGGCAATGCTAGGGCATGAACTCCGCAATCCGCTCGCCCCGATCCTGACTGCGCTGAACCTGATGCGACTGCGCGGCATCTCAGAAGTAGACAAAGAACGGACAGTGATTGAGCGTCAAGTGCATCACCTAGTAGGTCTGGTCGATGATTTACTGGATGTATCGCGTCTCGCTCGGGGCAAGCTGACGCTCCAGCAGGAACCCTTGGAACTAGCAGCGATCGTTGCAGAAGCGGTGGAGCAGTGCAGCCCTTTATTAGAACAACGCCGTCACAACCTCACAATTAGGGTGCCTAGCACAGGTCTCATGATTGAAGCTGATCCTAGACGGTTGGCACAGGTGATTGCGAACTTGCTGAATAATGCGGCTAAATACACCGAGCCAGGAGGTGAGATTAGCATCTTAGCAGAGCGGGTAGACAGCGAAGTTTGGTTGCGTGTCAGCGATACGGGTAACGGCATTGCGCCTGAACTCTTACCCAAAGTATTTGACCTGTTCTACCAGGAGCAGCAGTCTATTGAGCGATCGCAGGGAGGTTTAGGGCTTGGACTGGCAATTGTCAAAAACCTAGTCACCCTACATGGAGGACGAGTATCAGCGGCGAGTGCAGGCAAAGGCCAAGGTAGCGAATTCTCGGTGTGGTTGCCATTAGCGCCTCAGTTGGCTCAAAGTGAGAAAACTCTAGCTGACATCCCTGCGCCGACGGGTCAGCAGCCACTTCGTATCCTCATCGTTGATGACAATATGGATGCGGCTGAAGTCTTGGCGATCTCGCTAAATCTCTGTGGGCATATCACGGAAGTTGCCTACGACGGTCTCCAAGGGCTGGAGATCGCTCAGTCTTTTCTGCCAGATATCGCGGTGCTGGATATTGGGCTGCCGGGGATGGATGGTTATGAGCTGGCTCGTCGTCTCCGTCACGTACCAGCCTTGAGCCAAATCCGGCTCTTAGCTCTAAGCGGCTATGGTCAGCCAGAAGACCGCGATCGCTCTCGTCAAGCAGGTTTCGCGGTGCATTTAGTCAAGCCCGTCGATCTAACTGAGCTAAGCGCGGCTTTGTCTGCAAACTAACCTGGAGCGCCCCGGAGTCCGGGCAGGCTGTGGCCACAGAAAGTGGTTCATTCTATTAGGCCAAACCCTCATAGTTCTCTCCCCTAGTAGGTGTAAGTTCACTAAAAGGGATCTAAGCTCAAAGTCTAGGCGAGACAAGTCAGACATTTAGTTAACAGGTAACTCGATGAGTATCCATGTAGAAAGAAGTATTCGGATTGACCGCTCTCCTCAAGAGCTGTATCAGTTCTGGCGCAACTTTGAGAACTTGCCACGGTTCATGAATCACCTAGAGTCAGTGAAAGTGTTAGATGAACAGCGTTCTCATTGGATTACCAAAGCTCCCCTAGGCAACCACATTGAATGGGATGCTGAGATCACGCAGGACCAAGAAAATGAGCTAATTTGCTGGCGATCGCTGCCTGGCAGTAATGTGCCTAACGAAGGCTGTGTCAGCTTTCGCAGCTCGGAGTACGAAGCGGGCACAGAAGTCAAGGTAACAATGGACTACAGCCCCTTTGGTGGCATGGCAGGAGCAGTCATTGCTACATTTTTGGGTGAAGCCCCAGACGGGCAGCTGTACGAAGATTTGTGGCGGCTCAAGCAGGAGATCGAAGGAGGAAACACTGCTCTTTAATTTCGCAAATTTGACATTGAGCTGGCTACAAAGCTATTTTCCAAACTAATCCGCATTGAATCGAGCCCTAATGACATCCATCTCTATGGCGATCGCTCCCCTCAGTTGGCCCGAACTAGAAGCTCTCACCGATTTTCAAGTCGATACGGTCAACGGGCCTACCAATGCTCAGGCTCGTTTGCGCCTGTTCGGGCACAGCGAGTCCGAGGTGCGCGTCACGCTATACCGCGACAATCACGCTTGGTGCCCTTACTGCCAGAAAATTTGGCTATGGCTAGAGGAAAAGCAGATTCCTTACCGCATCGAAAAAGTGACCATGTTCTGCTACGGAGAAAAAGAGAGCTGGTACAAACGCAAGGTGCCATCGGGCATGCTACCCGCGATCGAACTAGATGGCCGTCTGATCACCGAAAGTGATGACATTTTGATCGCCCTAGAACAGGTATTCGGCCCCCTCGGTCTTGGCATGAAAGACCCAACCGTGATGCCACTGCGGCAGTTGGAGCGGCTACTCTTTAGAGCTTGGTGTACTTGGCTTTGCTACCCAACCGGATCAGCTCGGCAAGAGCAGCGCAACCGGGAGCAATTTACAGGCGTAGTAGATAAGGTCGAGTTTGCCCTAGGCAGCACCCCTGGCCCTTACTTCTTGGAGGAATTCGGCACTGCTGATGTGATCTTTACTCCCTATGTCGAGCGCATGAATGCCAGTCTTTATTACTACAAAGGCTACTCGCTCCGAGAGGCAAACCCTCGTTTAGGCAACTGGTTTGCCGCAATGGAAAGCCGACCAACCTATTGTGGCACTCAAAGCGACTTTCATACTCACGTGCATGATTTGCCGCCTCAAATGGGGGGCTGCTGGGAAAACGGTGAGCCTCAGATGCTGCGGAACAAAGCCCAAGTCGATCAAGGCCCTTGGTTTGGGCTACCTGATGTAGCTTACCCAGAGCCTGAGACTTCACGGGCTGAAGCCCTGCACCGAGTAATCAAGCACCGCGCCAATATTATTCAGGTCAATCCCGCTGATGACAAACTATTTGATGAAGCTTTGCGGTGTGCTCTCACCTACATGATGACCAACCAAACCTGTTTGCCACCCTCAGGGTCTGATCTGGCGCTGCGATATTTGCGCGATCGCATTAACGCGCCCCGCGATATGTCTATCTACGCGGCTAAACAACTGAGGACAGCCTTAGAGACAACTGCTGCCTTGGTGGGCGATCGCCAGAGCCCTCCCCTTCCCGTCAAACATCGACGGGATCAAGATCCCGCTAACTTTGCCAGGAATTGAGACTGTCGATTTAGTTGTTGATTTAGGAATGGTTTTGTCGCAGTTCAATCCTTATCCTTAAGAAAAAAGCCTCCCACTGGGAGGCTTTTCTATCAGTTAGGAAACATCAAACGCTTACTGGAAGCAGCAAGCTACGTTTAGCCCTATGAAGCAGCTTGGCGCTCTTTGGTTTCCTTAATCACTTCCTCAGCGATGTTGTTTGGGCAAGGCGCATAGTGCGAGAACGACATCGAGAACTGACCACGACCTGAGGTCATCGTCCGGAGGTCACCAATGTAGCCAAACATCTCACTCAAGGGCACATCTGCCTTGATTCGGGCCCCGGTCGGGCCTGTCTCTTGAGATTTCATCATGCCCCGACGACGGTTGAGGTCGCCAATGACATCGCCCATGTAGTTGTCTGGAGTGAAGACATCTACGTTCATGATGGGTTCCAGCAGTTGAGGGCTCGCCTTAGGCATCGATTGGCGATAAGCTGCTTTAGCCGCGATCTCAAACGCCATTGCTGACGAGTCAACCGGGTGGAAACCACCTTCTAGGAGCGTGAACTTCAAGTCTAGGCAAGGGAACCCAGCCAATACACCTTTATCAATACAGCTTTCAAAGCCTTTCTGCACTGCTGGCCAGTATTCTCTAGGTACACTACCCCCTGTCACCTTGGACTCGAATACAAAACCAGTACCTGCTTCACCAGGCTCAATGACGTAGCCAATCTTGGCAAATTGACCCGAACCACCCGACTGCTTCTTGTGGGTGTAATCATCTTCCAGACGCTTGGTGATCGACTCGCGGTAAGCAACTTGAGGTTTGCCAACCTCTACTTCCACCCCGTGAGTCCGCTTGAGGATGTCAACCTTAATGTCTAGGTGTAGCTCACCCATCCCCTTCAGGATCGTTTCGCCACTCTCCTCATCCGTCATCATGTGGAAAGATGGGTCTTCTTGCACCATCTTGGTCAAGGCAGCGACCATTTTCTCCTCACCACCTTTGGTTTTGGGTCTAACCGAGATCGAAATCACAGGTTCTGGGAAGACCATTGGTTCCAATGTCGCTGGATTCTTGGGATCGCAGAGGGTATGGCCCGTCTGGACATTTTTCATGCCGACGATCGCAACAATGTCACCCGCTTGAGCCGATTCGATCTCTTCGCGGGAATTGGCGTGCATCTCCACCAAACGGCTGATCCGCTCGGTCTTACCAGTAGCCGTGTTGAGGACCGTATCACCCTTGGATAGTTTACCGGAGTAAATCCGGGTAAAGGTGAGCGCGCCAAAGCGATCGTCCATAATCTTGAACGCCAAAGCTCGCAATGGCTTTTCGGAGTCAACATAGGCGAAAGTGCCCATCTCGTTGCCTTCGAGGTCCATTTCTGGTTGAGGCTTGACTTCCGTAGGGTTAGGTAGATAGTCCACTACCGCATCCAGTACCAACTGTACGCCTTTATTTTTGAACGAGGAGCCGCAGTAGGTGGGGAAGAAGGCTAGGTCGATGGTGCCCTTACGAATACACCGCTTAATTTCGTCGATGGTCAGCTCTTCGCCTTCCAGGTATTTCTCCATCAGCTCGTCGTCTTGCTCGACCGCAGTTTCAATCAACTGCTCACGATAGGTCTCGACCTGATCGGCCATGTCGGCAGGAACATCTTTGATCTGGTAGTTCATGGGATCGCCAGAATTATCCCAGATCCAGGCTTTACGGGTTAGGAGATCAACGACGCCACTAAACTGCTCTTCCACGCCGATGGGCAACACCATAACCAAGGGCTTAGCACCTAGGACTTGTTCAACTTGCTTGACGACACGGTAAAAATCAGCTCCGGTGCGATCGAGCTTGTTAACGTAGATCACACGAGAAACTTTGGAGTCGTTTGCATAACGCCAGTTGGTTTCAGACTGGGGTTCCACACCACCAGAACCACAGAAAACACCGACACCACCATCGAGCACTTTAAGAGAACGATAAACTTCAATGGTGAAGTCTACGTGACCTGGGGTGTCAATGATATTGAGTTGGTGGTCGTTCCAGAAACAGCTCGTAGCAGCAGACTGAATCGTGATGCCACGCTCTTGCTCCTGTTCCATGAAGTCTGTCGTCGCCGCACCTTCATGGACCTCACCAATCTTGTGGATCTTACCGGTCAGTTTCAGGATTCTTTCAGTTGTGGTCGTTTTACCTGCATCAACGTGAGCGAAGATGCCGATATTGCGATAACGAGTGAGGTCTTTCATAGTTGCTCTTTAGATTAAATGCGACAAAACGTTGACGACCACCTGCAAGCGATACTCAGAGGGAATCGGTGTTGCTTTCGTAGCTAGTACAGGCTGAATTTCAACCACTTGGAATATTAGGGAACCCTTTTCCACACTTACGGCAACGTTGCCAATTGTAAAGTGTTGTGATGTAGGAGCGGTACTAAAATTCCCTAAAAATTAGGTCTTAAGCGCTCTCACGACTTAAGATCAAGAATTTTCCTCGACTCACCCTACTCTGATAGCTAATTCGGTGGCATTTCCCAGGTGTGGCTCTGGCTGAGGAACTAACGCAGACCCTTAACCAGTCCGGAGCTGTTTGCGATCGCGGCTTCTCGCGGAGGTGTGCTTTTTACCCTGGGTGGAAGCAGCTTGAGCCTGGGTTTTTGCCCCAGTACCACGACCTTGACCAGATCGCTTACGGCTAGATGGGTCTGCTTTCGACTGGGCTGAGGCGGTGGGCTCATATCCTGGAATGATGTCTCTACTAAAGGTGCGATTGAGCAAACGCTCAATATTTTTCAACAGGGGGTATTCATCGCCACAGACCAAGGAAACCGCTCGGCCCTCATTGCCTGCTCGACCTGTACGGCCAATGCGATGCACATAGTCTTCTGGCACATCTGGTAGCTCAAAGTTGACGACGTGAGGCAGCTGATCAATATCTAGACCCCGTGAGGCAACATCGGTAGCAACCAAGACCCGCACTTTTCCCTGCTTAAAATCACTCAAGGCACGGGTGCGAGCGGCTTGAGTTTTGTTGCCGTGAATCGCGGTGCTTTTTAGTCCATCTCTCGCCAACTGTTCAGCTAGGCGGTTGGCTCCATGCTTGGTGCGGGTAAAGACCAACACCTGCTGCCAGTTGTGGAACCCAATCATATAAGAGAGGAGTTCTTGCTTGCGATTGCGATCGACTAGATGCACCACCTGCTCTACTTGCTCAGCAGCAGTATTGCGGGGAGCAACTTCGATCAGGCTAGGAGAGTCAAGCAGGGTATTAGCCAACTGCTGAATCGCCTTAGAAAAAGTGGCGGAAAACATTAGGGTCTGCCGTGCTTGAGGCAGTTTCGCCAGAATCTTGCGGATGTCGTGGATAAAACCCATATCCAGCATGCGATCGCACTCATCTAGGACTAAGATCTCGACCTGGGAAAGGTCTAGAGTCTTTTGCCCCAAGTGATCCAGCAACCGACCGGGGGTAGCCACCAGAATGTCCACGCCCCGACGCAGGGTTTGAATTTGTGGTTCAATGCCGACGCCGCCATAAATAACGGTAGCTCGCAAAGATAGGTACTTACCATAGGTTTTGACGCTATCACCCACCTGAGCCGCTAATTCACGAGTCGGTGTGAGGATGAGGGCACGAGGTGAGCGATCGCCCTTACCAGCAGTTTTGGCGCTAAGGCGTTGCAGAAGTGGCAGAGTAAAGCCAGCAGTCTTGCCTGTCCCGGTTTGAGCACTAGCAAGAATGTCTTGCCCTTTCAAAATAGCGGGAATTGCTGCCTGCTGAATCGGAGTAGGTTCGGTGTAGCCCTGCTCAGCAACAGCACGAAGCAAGTCGGCCGAAAGACCGAGGTGTTGAAATGTCATGGATGCGATCGCTCCTAGTGGTGCCCCTATCCCAAATTCAGTACCTGGGACCAGTCTAAGAGCAGGAAACTTATGATTCAGTTGGAGAGCTTGGATGAGCAAGTTCCAATGCGCCAGCAACAGACCGGAATGTACTGGCAGAAATTCATCTTAACAGGAATTCAGGCAAAGTGGGGCCAATGAAGCAAGAGACTAGGGAAAGATCCAGTTTTAGTTTCATCCCATCAGGCGTAGTGGTTAGCCTGGAGAATTGCTCAGACTGGTAAAGAGACTCAATCTGGCTAGGAGCAACTTTTCATGTCCGGTGCTAAATGGTGGGGAAATCTGGCGATCGCCACCTTCTCTATGTGGAGCGTTAACTCATCCGTCGCTTTGAGCTTTTCTGATACTTCAACTCACTGGGGGCAAGCTTGCATTGACCAACTGTCGCAACGCAAATTAGTCAACGGTTACCCAAATGGTACCTTTAGGCCCAACCAGACCGTGACTCGGGCTGAGTTTGCCGTCTTGATGCTGAATGCTTTTCCCAACCTGCCGCAATCGCAGAGAGCCCCCACCTTTCGGGATGTGCCAACTACTTACTGGGCTTATCGAGCGATTCAGGATGCGGCTGCCCGCCAACTTTTTTCTGGTTATCCAGATGGCACCTTTAAACCGACTCAAGCGATTCCGCGAGTCCAGGCGATCGCGATTGCTACCAATGCCTTAAATCATCCAGCTCCCGATCAACCTGATGCAGTCTTACGACAATATTTTGACGATGCCGCTCAAGTACCTACTTATGCCAAACGGGCGATCGCCGCAGGGACACTGAACCGTTTAGTCGTGAATTACCCGCAGGTCAAACAACTCCGACCCAACCAAGCAGCTACTAGGGGGGAAGTGGCAATACTCCTTTGCCAAGCTTTAGCTTCTAGCCAACCAGAACTCGGTCAAACGGTTCCTAGTCAGTACATTGCTGGGAACCAGAGCGGGTTTGCCATTCCTTCTGCATCGGGTGGGTTTGGACAGTTTTCTCAAGGGCTTACAGTTGCACAGAAAGATGGACGCTACGGATATATCGATACGACTGGCAAAACCGCGATCGCCCCTCGCTTTAATGTGGCTTTGCCGTTTTCGGAAGGGTTTGCGGCTGTGGGAGTTGTCCCCGATGCCCAAGGAACTCGCTGGGGCTATATCGATCGCCAAGGGCAATGGCTAGTGGAGCCGCAGTTCGCTAGCGCCCAACCTTTCTCCGCCGGACTGGCAGCCGTTAGAGTAGGCAACAAGGTTGGCTTTATTGACCGCACTGGCAAACTTGTAATTTCGCCGCAGTTCGACGACGCTCTCCCCTTTTCCGAAGGATTGGCTGCTGCACAACTCAATCAGCAATGGAGTTTTATCAACCCTCAGGGGCAGTGGGTGATTCCCATCCAACCTTATGGCTCAGTTGCTCCATTTTCTGAAGGATTAGCTCAGGTTGAGCGCAACAATCGGATTGGCTTTATTGATAAAACCGGAACGGTGGTCATTCCACTCCAATTTACGGGTGCTCAGTCGTTCGCAGGCGGATTGGCAGCAGTACAAACCACTGAGAGCCGCTGGGGCTACATTGATAAAAGCGGCAAGCTAGTGATTCCACCCCAGTTCTATCGGGCACAATCCTTTGCTGAAGGGTTAGCGGGCGTATTAATTGCTGATAAATGGGGTTTCATTAATGCCCAAGGCGCGATCGCGATTCCGGCGCAGTTCTATGCTCCCCAAGCTCAAGCGGGCAATGGCACCTCCGTCGTGGCCGAAGATGTAGCCGTAGTATCTCCCTTCTCCAGTGGGCTGGCAATGGCACGACTCGGAAACAAAGCAGGCTTTATCGATAAAAGCGGCAAGTTTGCGATCGCACCTCAATTTGCAGATGCCAATTCCTTCTCAGAAGGTTTGGCCTACGTGAATCTGGGTGGACGTTGGAGCACTCAAGCTCCTGGCCCTGAAGGTCCATACTTAACGCAGCTTGAAGGAGGGGAGTGGGGCTATATTCGCGCTCCGGGTCGTTAGTCTATTAATTGGTTATGAAGCAAGAGTTGTGAAGCAGGAGTGAATTAAGCAGTCTGAGTTGCCCCCTGCCCAGTTCCTTGATTCACCCCTTGCAAGATGTTGAGGGCGACTGCCTCTGCGACTTTAATGCCATCGATACCCGCCGAAAGAATTCCGCCAGCGTATCCCGCTCCTTCACCCGCCGGATAAAGCCCTGCCGTGTTGAGGCTCTGATACTCTGTGTTGCGTTTAATCCGAATTGGGGAGGAAGTGCGGGTTTCTACCCCGGTTAAAACGGCATCGTGCATGGCAAAGCCTTTGATCTGTTTGTCGAAGGCAGGCAGCGCTTCACGGATGGCGGCGATCGCATAATCGGGCAAGCTAGAGCTGAGATCGCAGAGATGCACCCCCGGACGATAGGAAGGCTTGACACTACCGAGGGTAGTTGAAGGCTGCTGAGCTAGAAAGTCGCCCACCAACTGTCCCGGAGCCTCATAAGTGCAACCGCCCAACTCAAAAGCTCGCTCTTCTAATTGACGCTGAAGCTCCATTCCTGCTAGAGGGTTGCCCGGATAATCTTCTGGCGTAATGCCAACGACGATGCCGCTGTTCGCATTTTTGCCGCTGCGCTCATACTGGCTCATGCCGTTTGTGACGACTCGCCCCACTTCTGAGGTTGCCGCTACCACTTGCCCTCCTGGACACATACAGAAGCTGTAGACCGATCGCCCATTTGAGCAGTGATGCACCAACTGATAATCGGCTGCACCCAAAATCGGATGGCCCGCCTGAGATCCCAATCGGCACTGATCGATCACAGATTGGGGATGCTCGACTCGGAAGCCAATCGAAAAAGGCTTAGGTTCAATGTAAACACCTTGCTGATGCAGCATCTCGAACGTGTCACGGGCACTGTGACCCACAGCTAGGATCACGTGTTCGCTGGGGATATACTCCCCAGTAGCTAGAACCACACCTCGCACTTGCCGATTTTCACCATGCTCCTCGATCTCAATCGTTTGCACCCGACTCTCAAAGCGGAATTGACCGCCCAATGATTCGATCGTGCGACGCATATTCTCAACAATTTTGACTAGTCGATAGGTACCAATGTGGGGTTTGTTGACATAGAGAATTTCCGGAGCAGCCCCTGCATTCACGAATTCTTCGAGGACTTTTCGCCCGTGATGATTGGCATCTTTCACGCGGCTGTAGAGCTTGCCATCCGAAAAAGTGCCTGCACCCCCTTCGCCAAATTGCGCGTTAGATTCGGGGTTGAATTTGCCCTTGCTCCAGAAGCCAAAGGTATCGACCGAGCGATCGTGGACTGGCTTCCCCCGTTCTAGAATCAGCGGGCGAAACCCCATTTGTGCCAACAGCAACCCCGCAAAGATGCCACAGGGACCCGCACCAATTACGATCGGTCGATTCGCCAAAGATGCAGTTGTCGTGTTAGGAGCCTGGGCCACATACCGATAGCTCGTATCAGGCGTGGGCACAACATGCGGATCTTTTCTGAATCGCTGGAGTAGCCGCTTTTCTTGAGTCGTTTCTACATCCAGAATATAAACAAAAACAATGTCATCTTTTTTACGAGCATCATAGCTGCGCTTGAAGATGGAAAAGCTGACTAGCTCGGCAAGCGTAATTTGCAGCTTTTTGAGGATTGCGGCCTGAAGTGCCTCTTCAGGGTGATCAAGCGGTAGTTTTACTTCGGTGAGTCGGAGCATGATCGATGTTGGGTGGTGCTACGAGCGTTCTTCCAGCCTGGATTTGATATTTAGTCCAGATCTCTAGTACAGCTCATATTTCATTAACTGGCAGGGCAGCGTTCCATTGTACACCGCGATTCGCTGGCTTGATTTCAGCCCGATCGACTGAGCCAGCTCTTTGTTGCCGCTCAAGATAAAAGCAGTCCAACCTTTAAACCGCTGTTTCAAAACGTCACCGAGCTGTTTGTAAAATGCGCCCAGGTCAGTGTCTCGGCCCAAGCGATCGCCGTAGGGAGGATTGCAGAATACAACCCCGCTATCGGTCGGTGCGACTACCTCAGAAAGATCCATCTCCGAAAACCAGATCTGATCCAATACCCCGCACGTTTGGGCATTGGCGATCGCCTGCTCAATCACCTTGGCATCGCGATCGCTGCCCCAAATCGGTGCAGGTAACGTGTCCCGTTGATTGGATTCCGCCTCTTGAATCAAGCCTTCCAGAAGATTGAGGTCAAAGTCAAGCCAGGTTTCAAACCCAAATCGTTCCCGAAACAGTCCTGGGGCAATATTGAGCGACTTTAGACAAGCTTCTAGGGGTAAGGTGCCAGAGCCACAGAGCGGGTCATAAAACATTTGCTCCGGTTGCCAGCCGGAAAGCTGAATTAAGGCTGCTGCTAAAGACTCTTTCAGCGGGGCCGCTCCAACCGCAGGACGATAACCTCGGCGGTGCAAACTGTTTCCAGAACTATCCAGGCTGACTGTGCAGCCCTCACGATCGATATGAATATTAATCTGCACATCCGGTTCTTGCAGCTCGACATTGGAGCGATCGCCAAACTGCTCTTGCTGCTGGTCCACGATGGCATTTTTAGCCTGTAGCGCGGTGAAGTGAGTGTGGTTAAGTTGATCGGTTTTGCCCGTCGCGTTCACTGCCAACGTTAAATCTGGCGTCAGATACTCGGACCAATCGATCGTCTGAATCCCACGATAAAGATCTTCGGCACTCTGGCAAGGAAACTGGTGCAGCTTCATCAGGATACGGAACGGCAACCTTGCCCACAGGTTAACGCGGTAAAGCAAGGTACGATCGCCCTCAAATGCGGCACCACAAAACCCTGGCTTCACAGAATGTGCGCCTAGCTGCTCTAATTCCTGAACGATGAGTGGCTCTAAACCATTCGCCACCGTAGCAAAATACTGATTCATACTGACTCACTGCTGAATAGGTCGCACCTTCTTATTGATATAGTCCCTTAGCCGAGGCGCAACCAGAGCGGTTTCATCCAAGAAAACAATCTCCCCTAACACGAAACACCCTGTAATCTCAGTTCCCTAGGTAGAACGCGATACAGCACGGTAAGTTTTGTAACTAATTGGGGAAAATACGGAATTAACCAAACAAGGGCTGAAGCATATAAAAGTCCGCACCTCATCCTGAAAATCGAAAGTCACAACATTGCATGAATGGAATCCCTAGTCGTCAACATGGCATGGGCTGGATACGCGATTATCCTGATCATCGAGATCTAAGGTTGACCAGTAAAGTCATCCGACCCATGATGGAAACTGTCATGGGTCAATCTGCAGAACTGATTGAAAAAAGGCAATTCAAAAAGTTAGAGTTACCTGCTTTCGTTGATCTGCGCTCAGGGTTCTCTCCAGTTGAAGATCAAGGCAAAATCGAGTCTTGCACTGCTCATGTTGTGAGCGCCATTGCCGAGTACTTGGAACAAAAAGCTTTCAATGAGTACAGCCATCGCTCCCGCTTGTTTCTCTATAAAGCCACCAAAAATTTGTTGCGAGCCCAAGGCAATGTTGGAGTGTTTTTACGCACTGCGATGGGAGCTTTGCGGTTATTTGGGGCTCCGCCAGAGGAGTACTGGCCCTACGACCTTAGCAAGCAAGACGAAGAACCACCCGCGTTTTGCTATGCCTTCGCTGCTAACTACAAATCAGTTAACTATGTCCGTCTAGATACCCCAGACATTGATACTGCCGAGTTGTTGATGGCTATCAAAACCCAATTAGCAGCAGGTTTTCCCTTAGCTTTCGGCACCATGCTCTTTGATACGCCTTTGATGCATGCTAGTCGGCCTGAAACCCTCGGTCAATTGCCATATCCATGCAACAGCGATCGCCCGAAGGGAGGTCATGCAATGGTGGCTGTGGGCTATGACGACTCCATTGTGATTGAGCATCCCAAAGCGGGTGGGAGCAAAAGCAAAGGCGCAATCTTAATCCGGAATTCCTGGGGCACGGGTTGGGGTAAAGATGGGTATGGTTGGCTGCCCTACAGCTACATTCAGGGTGGACTTTCGGTGGATTGGTGGGTGCTTCTTAAACAGGACTGGGTAGATACTGGCGTATTTGGCCTCAGCTGCTAAAACCAAGCGCTGTTCGCGATGTGAACAAACAACATCGTTACTCTCTCGCTAAAAGTTTTTGACTGTCACTGCAAGCTCCAAATCAGAAAAAACAGATTCAAGAGAAACAGTCTCTGCTGATTTGCTGGTGCTCAGCGGTCGAATTGCCTCGGATTTATTAAACATCAAGGAGATCTTTAGACATGGCTCGTAATCGCAAGCAAAACAATGATTCCAACCCTGAGAACTTGAGTGCTGATATGGAACTACAACCTCAGCCTGAAGCGATCGCCCCTGTAGATGAAGCAGTGGCAGGTGGCGTAGAGCGCTTGATGGAAGTCATCGAGCGTAGCGTGGAAAACGTTGGCAGTGATGAAGCCGAGCGCGAATTGCTCCGTCAGGGAGTGACCACGATTGTGCAAGATACCTTGTTGGAATTCTTGCGACCCCAAGAAGGCAACATGGAATCGATGGCGATGGGCTTAGTCCAACCTGTAGGTGAATCGTTAACCCTGGGTGCTGATGGTGCAAATGGCACCACAGAGCGGGCGATCGATGCAGCGGTGAGAGGTTCTCAGCAAACGGGTATGGCGTTTGTTGACTTCACTCAAGGCTTAATCACAGGTACTTTCAACTCGATTATCAAAGCTACCGTTGATCAGATGAAAGCCTACAGTGAAATGGTGGCTGACCTGACCAAGAGCTTGAAGGAATTTGCCTCCGATAACGTTTCCGAGGATGCGATTTCGGAAACGTTGTTAGAAATGGCTTTTGAGGAAAAAGTTGGTAACGAAACTAAACCCTTTAAGGTGGAAGCAGATCAACCTCGACGCTCCTATCATCTGAAGCGGCTTTACTTCCTTGCTCCTGTCACGGGTGGCTACCGAGCAGAAATCCTGAAGGTGTTCGGCCTTGGTACATTTGTTAATTCTAAAGGTCAAATTGATGATAGCGTTAAAGACCAGTTAGACAAAGACGACATCACAGGTCTTGGTGCCCTAGATGGCTCGGGCAAAAAGAATTATCTAGCTACCGATATTGCCACCATTCGAGCCGCAGTTAAGCATGGTCTCGCCAAGGATGGCATGAACCAACTTCGGCAGATGGCGCGTGAGGGCATGGCTCGGATCGTCATCACCGAGGGTGAAATCAATACCAAACTTCTGTTCCGGGTGTCCTCTACTGACTCCACCACCACAAACAAGACCAACACTAATCGCACTAGCTTCGGTGGTTCGCTAAAAGCAGGTGCCATGTGGGGTTGGGGTAATGCTAGCCTCAGCGCCTACTACAATAACCTGAGCGTCAGTACGGTAGATCAAACTACGGTGGGCAACATCGAAACGCTGACCCAAATGAGCGGTCAAGTCACCTTGAAGTTCAAGACTGACTACAAGCCACTCAACGATGGTACAGGTACAGTGAAAGAGTCGGATCTCGCTCCTATCGTTTAGAGCTTCATTCCTCTGGTATGGACTAGCGTTGATACCCAGTTAGACCTAACCCCTTCCCTTTCCTCAAGGGAAGCTAGATTTAAAGCCTCTCTTCGCTGCGGAAGGGGTTGGGGAGAGGTCAGCCGAAACTTTCAATTTTTCGAGAATATGAATCCCGCTATTCACTTTAGTGACTTAGTTGTGATGACCGCTGGGGAGATCTCTCAAATTCCCGTGACGCACGAACTAGCGCCCGATGAAATTGAGGAATTAGTAACTGAGTCGAATCTCCAGAACTTGGCCTCAGAAATGGCTCTTCCAACTTTAAGGCTTGATGAAATTGCGATCGCGGTCCCGGTGCATTTTCATCTCTCGCCGCGATCGGACAATTCGCTATCAGAGACTCGACTGATGACTACCTTACCTTCACCTCTGGTACCAAAGTCAGTCAATGCTTTGAGTCATTTTAGAGTTACCTTAAAGCTAAATCCTCTGGACTAAATTCTTTTAGTTCTTGCCATCTCATTACGTGACATAGCCTCTGTGACCAATAGCGATCGCCCCCTGACTCCCAATGAACCTCCTGCTCTACCTAACGATGAGTGGGAGTTATCTGAACTAATCCAAGTGATCACGGCAGAGTTGGATCAAGCTCAAGATACCTTGATCCTCAAGTCGCAAAATCGTCGGTTGTCCATGATGGTCAACCAGTTAAACCTGGATCTCCAAGTGGATGTTCGCCGCGACCCCAACGGCCATCTCATGTTTCGCACCGTAGCTCCTGGTCAAACGGGGGCTACTGTTTTAAAGCTAGGTTTCACGCCCGCCCTCGATACCCAAGTTCAAGAAACCCGTAAGTCTGTCGATCTGGAAACGGGTGATTATCGACGCCTAGAAGACCTGCCAGAAATCCAGAGTGTCGAGATCCAGAAACTCAAAACGGTTGGGATTCACTCCGTCAATGATTTGGAAGTGGCAACCCAAACGCCTGCCATGCTGACAGAGATTTCGTCTAAAAGCGGGTTGGGTGAAACGCGGTTGCGTTTGTGGCGCAACTTACCATTGATTACGCAAATCAAACCGGAGAGCGGTGCTCCTGGAAGCACTGTGATCATTGATGGTGCCAACTTCGGTGCGCCAACAGATACGGTTGAAGTTTACTTTCAAGATAAACTGGCTAGAATTCGCGATCGCACTAATAGTCGCTTGACGGTAGAAATGCCGCGAAATGTCATTGGTGGCGGGTTGGTGGTGGTGAAAACTGCGAACCAGAAAACCAATCTGCTACCCTGGCGAGCCGATATTGTGGATCTGAATGTTCAAGATGTTGTGCTAGATTCACCTACCCCATTGGTAGCGGGGCAAGAAGTGACATTTCGAGCAATTCTAAGTAACCAAGGTAACGTGGATGCTGCAGGCTTTGATGTTAGCTGGGAAGTCTCTCAGGTCGGAATTCGTAGGGTGCCGCCATTAGACTCTGCGGGTTCGATGATGCTACGAGCTGTAGTGGATGACTCAGACGATATCCAGGCAACGCCTACCCAATCTATTAAGCAAGTGCTGTATTCCCATACGGCTCTGCGATCGCAACAGCAATCAACTGATGGTGCGCTCCTGTTTACCCACAAGTTTGACCAACCTGGCACTTACCAAATTAGTTTCACTGCTGATCCAGGTAATCAAATTTTCGATCAATTACGCACGAATAATCAATTTGTGCGTGAGTTTGTAGTGAATCCTCCGCCACCTCCTGCTCCCTTCTTCAATGCAGCGCCGGATCAGTTTACGCCCAAATTTGGCAAGGCAGGGGATATTATCACTCTGTCTGGCCAAAACTTCACTGTGGGGACAGCTGCCGTTCGGTTTGGTTCTGTGAATGGCACTATAGTCGGTACGCCGACTGCAACACAGATTATGGTGAGAGTGCCGTCCTTCTCACGAGGGGTAAAAGTGCTAGTCACAGTTCAGACAAGAGGTGGAACCGTGACTAGCACTGATAGTTTCACCGTCGTTGTGCCTGGTTACTATGGTTCGGGAACGGCGATCGGAAGTAATCTCTTATGAACCAAGCGATCGCCCGCTCGGTGTGGTCGTTCTGGACGAAACCTTTCCGATCGCATCGCCAAACCATCTGGTTTAGTGAAAAACATCATCTGCTGGCTTGGATCTTGTCGCTCGAAACCGCGCGAAAACATTATCCTGAGACTGCGCTGGTGACGGATAATGCTGGAGCCAAGATGTTGATCGATGGGTTGGGCCTAGAGTTCGATGCTGTAACAACCGAGTTGAATGCGTTGCAAGCTCAAGACCCAGATTGGTGGATTTTAGGTAAACTATGGGCTTACCGCAGCCAAACCCAGCCTTTCATCCATGTCGATAACGATGTGTTCTTGTGGAAGCCGCTGCCCCCGGTCGTCAACACTGCGCCTGTGCTTGCTCAGAACCCGGAGTATTTTGTCTTTGGCAAACCCTTAGCAACGTGCTGGTGGTATCGCCCAGAAATTTTTAATCATCGCGTCAAAAGTACAAATGGTTGGCTACCGGATGAGTGGAACTGGTATTTTGCCAAGCGCCGAAATCTGGCTTATTGCTGCGGTATTATGGGCGGCGCTCAGGTAGACTTTATTCGCCACTACGCTGACATGGCTTTGCGAATTGCTGCCGATCCTGGCAATCAAGCGGCTTTGGCGTTGATGGATAACAAACTAGGAGATTGCCTACTGATTGAGCAATATTTTTTAGCAGCTTGTATTGAATATCATCAGCAGTTGGCAGATTCGCCCTTTGCCGATGTCAGTATTGAATGCCTGTTCGATTCCCCAGAAGCGGCTTTTTCCTCTCAACAACCTGACCAGCTCGGCTATACCCATTTAATTGGAGAAGCCAAGCGAGATGCTGCGATCGCCCAGCGTCTAGAAAAACGAGTAGCTGAAGAGTACCCAGATCAGTATCAACGGTGTTTACGGTATTTAGAAAAAGTGGAATTTTTTCTGGGTAGCGATCGCACCTATTCGCCAGTTGCCGCTCAAACTGAAGATTTACTAGAAGTGTCAGGTAGCGACACCGAACTAGGCTCAAGCCTTAACTCTACTGCATCTCCGCTTACATACCCAACGCCTACAGACCTGAATCGAGTTATTTATGCAAGTTGGCATCATGATCAGGTGTTGGCTAGAAACGCATTTCTAGAGCTAATACAGACTGTAGGACTGGTGATTCAGTTTGCTAAACCAGTACGTGTAGATAGCCTCCATCAGCGAAGTGTTTTGCTTTGGAGCCATGGTACAGACGCGATCGCTACTCAGCAGCTAATGCATCAGCTCAAAATTCAGCCTGTGCAGGTCACTGCTCTGACGAACAAACAAATTTGCTGGCGCGTTGGTGAAACAGGCATCGAAAATGGGTTTCAGCTGATCGGTGAAACTGAAGCGTTAGAAAATGTCCTGCTTACAGACGCAGTTCAGCTGACTTGGCCTGAAGCGCAGCAATTTATAAAAGCAAGCGAACTAGATCAGCTCACTGTCGAACTGCGAGGGGACTGGATTCTAAATGAAGAAGTTCTGTTCAATATAGATCTAGAGTTGCAAATGGAGTTAGAGCGAGGCACTATTTCACCAAAGTTGCGAGAGTGTTTTAGTAGTAATGGCATTCCACTTTCGGGATCTGTAGCGATCGCGTCTGAAGCAACAGGATTATGCTGGCGCTTGGTTGCCCAGGACAAGCTGTATGTGATTCGAAAAGATACAAGACAGTTGAGCGTTCGTCGTCTTTGCGCCTTAGATGGGAATCATATTTGGCCTGGGGTACCAGAACGTCCTAGCGGCAATGGTTGTGAGGGTGGAGATTGGCTCAGCGTCATTCATCTACAGTAATGAAGGACTGGCGATCGCGAAATCTTCTAATTCCAACCAATTTTTTAACCAAAACGTTTTGGTTAGCCTCGAATCGTTGGTTTACTGTTGCACTGCACAAAATCAGTGATACTATCAAACCATAGGTTTTGGTTATTTAACTTATGCCAAGAGCTAAAGCTGTAAAAGCGGTGAGTGTGGCGACGAAGTTGCCCAAGATATTAGCCTTTGCCAATCAAAAAGGTGGAGCGGGTAAATCAACCGGAGCTGTACATGCAGCTGACTGGTTTGCTCAGAAAGGATATTCGACAATTTTGGTCGATGCGGACGGTCAACAAAGTTCATCTGGTTGGCTGAAAGAGCTAGAGCTGCCCTGCCAAATCATTAGTGATCCAGAAACTTTATTTGATGAGTTGCCAAAATTAGCCGAGTCCTATGATGTGGTAATTGTGGATGGTCCTGGTAATGCCAGCGAAATTACTAAAGCGATGCTAATTCGCTCCAACTTGGTGCTAATTCCCTGTCGAGACTCCATGATTGACTTAGCCAGCACAGGCAAGATTGTGCAGTTTGTGCGGCAAGCTAGAGAGATCCGGGGTGGATTACCCGTGGCGGCACTATACCTCAATGCTGTCAAAGACAACACAGTTTTGTTGCGAGAAGCGAAAGAAGCTTTGCAAAGTGGTTTATTGCCGCTTTTAGACACTACGCTTCCCGATCGCCAATGTATCAAAGATGCACCGGGCCAAGGCAGCACTGTGTTTCGGATGAAAGGAACTGCCCCAAAGTCGGCAGCCAACGTCTACACCAAACTTTTAACCGAAGCCCTGAAACTGTTTGAGGCTGAATCATGACGACACGACGCAAACTCAGTGACGCGATCGCCAACAGTGAGGAACTAAGCTTTGTTTTTGGTCAAGCAGCCACGCAAAAAATTACGCAAGCTGCTGAAGAAACCAAAGAGCAAATCATCCCCTGGAAAGCGATCGCCTGTACGTTTACCTTTGTGCCGGATGGCAAACCTGTTCGTCACTACTACGACAACGACGAGTTGCAACAATGGGCACTCAACGACATCAAACCAAATGGCATTCGATCGCCGCTGTGGGTGCGCCCCCATCCCAGACAGTCGGGTCAATATGAGCTGGTTGCAGGACTGCGTCGGTTTAAGGCAGCAGAAATTTTAGGGCTGGAGACAGTTCCAGTTAAGGTATTCGACTGGGACGATCGCACTGCATTTCAAGCTGCGATCTCTGAGAATTCCAATCGTCGTGATTTTAGTGCCCTAGAAGAACTAGATAACACGCTGCGTTTGTTGGAAATTCAGTTGGGGTATGACACTGAAGAAGTGATCAGTTTCCTTTATCGGATGAATAACGCCGCTAAAGGGACAACTAACCAAAACGTTTTGGTTAGCCAAGAAGCAGAACTGGTTAAGCAAGTCTTTGATGCCTTTGGACGCATCACTTGGCAATCTTTTGTCGCGACTCGACTGCCACTCCTAAAGAAGCCGAGCGAAGTTTTGGATGGGATTCGCCAAGGCAAGATTCACTATACCAAGGGAATTGTGATTGCCAGTATTAAAGATTTAGAGGCGCGACGACGAGTATTAAAGGAGGCTGTGAGTAAATCTCTCAGTTTGTCCGAAATTAAACAACGAGTCAAAGCTCTAAATGACAGTACGAAACCAGCTGCTCAGCCAGACCTAAAGCAGCGCTTAACCCAAGTAGTACAACAAGCGAAGAAAGATCGAGCCCTGTGGAGTAGTCCAGAAAAAACTCAGCAGTTAGAAGAGTTGCTGAGCCAACTAGAAGCCATGCTCAAGTGAAGGTAGAGCCGTTAGCGATCGCTGCGAGCTGTTACGATGTCTTGCTTAGCGGCCCACTGTCCTAGATCTTGCCGATTAATCGCTGTGGCCATCAGATCTGGAAACAGATCGGGGGTGCAAGCAAAGGCAGGGATGCCTAAATTAGCCATAAATGCAGCGTTTTGATGGTCGTAGTAAGGGGCACCTTCATCATTTAGCGCTAAGAGTGTGACAAGCTGGACGCCAGAGGACGAGAGAGCCACGACTCGTTTCAACATTTCCTGGCGATTACCTCCTTCATAGAGGTCACTGATTAACACCAGGATAGTTTCTTGCGGTTGGCGAATGAGAGTCTGGCAGTAAGCAAGAGCTTGATTGATATCGGTGCCACCGCCGAGCTGAGTCCCAAACAAAACTTCTACAGGATCTTGTAAAAGATCGCTCAGGTCAACTACGGCGGTGTCGAATACCACTAGACGAGTTTGCACCGCAGGTAAGGATGCCAAGACTGCACTGAAAATGCTTGCATAGACGACAGAAGTTGCCATTGAACCGCTTTGATCTACGCACAAAAGGATGTCTCGCAAGGAGGAGCGTTTGCGCCCATAGCCGATGCGAGTTTCAGGAATGATCGTGCGGTATTCAGGTTGGTAGTGCTTGAGGTTGACGCGAATGGTCCGATGCCAGTCAATCTCGTTGTGGCGAGGCCGACGATTGCGGATGGCTCGATTTAAGCTCCCCATCACGGCTTGACGAGTAGGGTTTTCTAATTTGCGCTGTAACTCTTCAACCACCCGCCGCACCACAATCCGGGCCGTCTCTTTGGTCTTGCTGGGCATCACGCCACTGAGGGATAACAGATTTGAGACAAGATGCACATCTGGTTCTACAGCTTCTAGCATTTCTGGCTCTAGCAACATTTGCCGTAGATTCAAGCGGTTGAGCGCATCTTGCTGCATCACTTTGACCACGGAAGAGGGGAAATAGCTACGAATGTCCCCCAACCAGCGAGCGACCTTAGGCGAAGAACTGCCCAAGCCACCCTGGCGATCGCTGTCATACAAAGCACTCAAGGCATCATCCATCGCTTGGTCGGCGGCACTCAGGGTCAGATCAAGCCCATCTGTATCCCCACCTGTACAAATCCCATCTGCTGATCCGCCACCCAAAATTAAACGCCAGCGGCGGAGACGTTCGTCAAACGGTTGAGTCATAGCTAATAGGTATCCTTAACGGCGGGGTCAGAATTGACAGGATAATGTGGGGTCAGTTCAATTCCCAGAAGTTGGGACACGATCGCCAAAACCTGATCGGCGCGATCGCGATCGAAGCTTTCACTTGAAGTTGATGTAGTAAGGTTGGCCGAACCAGAACTTCTACCTTGCCGCACTTGCTCGCCCATCTGCCGCCGTTCTGGAGCTGAAAAGGTCGAAAAGGTACGACGCAGCAATGGCAAAACCGTTGTGAAATGCTCGGCCGATAGCGTGCTAATCCACTCATCTAAAACCTGCCACAAAGTTGGGTTATGAAGTAACAGCAAACCGCTGCCTTGCAATAGCCCTTCTACCCAAGCCGCAGATTGGGCGGGTTCATTGCCGCTAGAAAGGGCAAGACCAAGACGCTGAGCAGTTTCCTCGGCACTGAAAGCCCCAGACTCTAAGAGCAAGCGACAGCAACGTCCCGCCAACAAACCATGTAATCCTTGCTGATCGGCTAGTTGGGTTAAGACTGCTTGCCAGTCCGCGAGATGTTCTGGCTTTTGCAATAGGGTCACGACTCGGTGCATCTCTAGAAGCAAGTTGTACAAAGTCGCAGCCGCTTCATCATTGAGCGAGGCACAAGCCACGGGTAAACCAATACAAACGCGCGTGATCAGGCCATCCACTACAGGGCCAACAATGCCTGTGTCAATTTGACGAACGTTGCCATAGCGCAGCACATTGGCTAGGGGAGGAAGGGCAGCCATGAGATGAGCGACATCACTGGCGATCGCAGCTTCAGCTTGCAGCCGTACCATTAAGTGGTGAATCGCCTCTGGCAGGTTCGCTAATAGAGTTTGATCAATTAGTCGGGTTAATGTGGGCAAGTCAGCAGCCCGATTCGCAGCATCGCAGACAAAGGCGATCGCGGCTGCTTCAATCGTGTTGCCCCAAATCCCCGCCTCAATCAGGGCGATCGCAAACTCTGGTTGCCACTGCAAGCGCCACAATTCATGGAAGGTACCTTTGCTACCAGAATTTTTCTGAGGTTTACCCCAACCAATACCGAACAAATTAAGTCGATGCAGGAGATGCGATCGCTCTAGATCCGTGGGCTTCCGCAAATCTAAATCTAGCGCTTGCTCGGTAGCATCAACTTTCAGCCGCAAGCGCTTTTGTTGCCGCAACAAATCCTGCTGCAAAGGCACCATCGGCGTTTCGTCGGGCACCTCGCCTAAGCGTTCTCCGACGATCAGCTTTTTGTGGATTAGCTTCATTGGCAACGCATCCCCAAAACAAAGCACGGTTTGCGTGGCTTCATTTAGTTCCATGAGGCTAGGTAGAGCGCGATCGCGTAAAGCTGCTAACGCTTCGGCTAAGCGCACAGCCTCAATCACACTGGCGGAGGAGGCATCGAGATCTTGTTGCCGCAACAGACGAGCGACGCGGGTCATCCAACTGATGGTGATTTGAGAGGCGGAAGTGGAGTTTGGTTCGTCAGATGCGCCTGCTTGCCAAAGGTGATAATACCAACCGGGGGATTCAATGCCTGCGCCATAGCCGCTACTCATGGCTAGTCGCCCGTAGGTCCAGGGAACCCAGGTGGTTTGGACTTTGGTTTTGGGTAGTCCTTTAAGAGTTGCAGTATCCGCTTTTGCGTTTGACAACTCGGCTAAGGCTGGAGCGTGCCAAGCCCCACAAACTACAGCAATCCGCTCTTTACCTTCCTTCTGGGCGGCCCGAATCGTTTGGCGCATGTAAGCTTCTCGCTTAGCTTCTCGCTCAACCTGGAGCGGATGGCGTTGAGCGAGGCCAGAACTGTAAGCTGGGTCAGCCTCGACTTCGGCACGGAGAACTGTCATCACCTCCAGAATCGCCGCGAAGAGATCGGTGCTGTCCTGGCGATGTTCTACCATGTGCTCCCACCAGCGCTCGCCATCGCTATAGCCCGCAGCTTGGGCTAACCAGGTAAGAGGATCCGAGATCACAGCCTGACTGGGGTCTGTAGGAGAAAGAGGGCGATCGCCTGATAGTTGCAGATCTATCGCTGGGTCAGGGGTTGCCTCCTCTGGTTCGGCGGTGGCAATGTTCTCTTTTTCGTCACTAGTTCCTGTTTCCCTGGCGGTTTCTTCAACCGGGCTTACCCCTAGCTGATGCATTTGCGGTAAGTCCATGAACCGAACAGGAATCTGATGTTGCAGGCCATAGTGCAGGGCTTGCCATTCTGGAGAAAAAACGGCAAACGGATAGTAGACTGCCTGCTGTGGTTGATCTGGGGCATAGATTAGCAGGGCAACCGGAGGCTTCATGTCTGTCTGGGCCAATAGCGGTAAAACATCATCTGCATCGGGAGGCCCCTCAACCAAAATCACATCCGGTTCTAGGGTATGCAGCGCTTGCACCAAACTCCGGGCAGAACCGGGGCCATGATGCCGAATGCCAAAAATATGAACATTAGAACTTGGCGACATAACTCAAGGGGGTCAGTTTTTCTGGAGATCTAAGCAGCGATCGCGCTACATCACTTCTCGGCTAGCGCGGTAGAGATCTTTCCACCCCTCTCTTTCTTTCACCACTGTCTCCAGATATTCCTTCCAGACCACCTGATCCTGCACTGGGTCTTTAATCACAGCTCCAACCAGACCTGCCATGAGATCGCTAGCGTTTAAGCTGCCGTCTCCAAAATGGGCGGACAACGCCATGCCGCTGCTGACAACGGAGATGGCTTCCGCCGTGCTCAGAGTGCCTGTGGGAGATTTCAGTTTGGTCTTGCCATCGCTAGTCACGCCATTGCGTAACTCTCGAAAGATGGTGACGACTCGGCGAATTTCTTCGAGGGCGGGCGGTTCGGCGGGTAACTCCAAGGCGCGGCCTAAGCTAGTCACCCGACGCTGCACAATATTCACCTCGTCCTCGGCGCTATCTGGAACGGGCAGAATCACGGTGTTAAAGCGACGCTTCAAAGCACTGGAGAGTTCATTCACCCCGCGATCGCGATTGTTAGCTGTGGCAATTACGTTAAATCCCTTGGTTGCCTGCGCTTCGGTATTCAGTTCTGGGATGGGTAGCGTTTTTTCCGAGAGAATCGTAATCAGTGTATCTTGCACATCTGAGGGAATCCGGGTTAGTTCCTCAACTCTGGCAATCTGTCCGATCTCCATCGCTCGCATCATGGGGCTAGGAACCAAGGCTTGCATGGATGGGCCTTCTGCTAGTAGCCGCGCATAGTTCCAGCCGTAGCGGATGGCTTCTTCACTGGTTCCCGCTGTACCCTGAATTAGTAGCGTTGAGTCACCTGCGATCGCGGCGGATAGATGCTCAGATACCCAAGATTTTGCTGTTCCTGGCACCCCATAGAGGAGCAGAGCGCGATCGGTGGTCAAGGTTGCCACGGCAATTTCAATCACGCGACGATTACCAATGTACTTAGGAGACACCTCAAACCCATTGTCGAGAGTACCTCCCAGCAAATAGGTTGAAACGGCCCAGGGAGAGAGCTTCCAGTTGGGGGGACGCTGGCGCGTATCTTGTTTGGCGAGTTCATCGAGTTCATGGGCGAACTGATGCTCGGCGTGCTCTCGCAATAAGGTGGTCTGGGTTGAAGCGATCGCGGGACTAGCTTCGACCGTTGCGGCTTTCTTCGAGGTGCGGGTTTTGGTAGTTTGCTTGCTGTCTGTCATGGTTTCACTTTGATTGCTGGGTAATGGCCTGTAACATGTCTTGCCGGAACTGAAGCAGCGCTAAGAATTTCTCAATTTCTCTAGACCAACAACCTTGATCAGTGCTGGCAGCCCAGTTGCTACGGTTCTCAATGGCTGCGGCTAAGGGGATGGCTTCGGTTAATAAAGAGGGAGGTATCCAAAGGGCAAATTCTTTCAAAGCTTCTAGCAGGTGCCACAAAGGCTGCGCTTCCAAGACAGTGATGTATTGATAGAGCGCATCCAGCACCGCTCGGCCTAGCTGGATACTCCAGGCTGAGCGCACCTGATATAGCAGTCGCAATACGGCTGAATTTTCTATCCCTTTGATCTGCAAGTGATTGAGCGCCAATGCTTCTTGCTCAGCTTCAAGTAAAAGCGCCATAAGTTGTTGTAAGTCTTCGTCCTGGAGATAGGTGACATCTTGGGTTGTGGCCAGATGAAACTCCAGCAGAGCAGGCACCCAAGTCGGCGATCGCTGGCGAATAGTCGCTTGCTTCCAGCCTTGCCAAAATACTGGAGTCCATTCACTCTGCACGGCAGCTTGCACTAACACTTCTGGAGCGCATTGTGTTTGCGTCCAAACCCTTAGGGGAGTGGCCGCTACAATCTGCAACAGCCACCAAGCTTTTTCGCCCATCGAGTAGTTATAGGGTACTTTTGGCTCAATCCCATCTCGAAGCAGGTCAGGATCAAGCGCTTCAGGCAGGGTGACTTCTAGGGTTTGGTTCGGGCCAAACTTGATGTAGCGGTGGACTCGTTCTGTCATTCGTTGGCAGAGGCGGGAGTCGGGTAGTCTCGCCAACAAATCAGCGGCAACCCGGCGCACATCCTTGCTGCGATCGCTCAACGCCGATTCTAGAAAAGGTTCATCTGCCAAGCTCAACTGGGTTGAAAAAGTTTCCAGAAAGGCTGCTTTTTCGGCGGCAGTTTCTTGTTTCCAAGTAGCTTCTAGGGCATGGCGGGCGCGTTCTGGGTCTTGCGATCGCCAGCGATTCAGCAAAGCTTTTCGAGCGGCACGGTTGCCCGTCTCCCAACTTGCATCATCCTCAGCCCCCGTGACAAAATTCCAGTCTGGGTTTTGCGCTGCTAACCATTGCCCTCGCTTGCCTAAAACAGGCGCAATTGCCGTTTGTAAATCGGTTTTGCGTTGACCCAGATCCAGCAAAGCAGGCAAATTAGATTCTGGTACTCGCTGCCCTGCCGCCGCTACTGCCGCTAACCATTCTGGTAACACTTTGGCGTAGTCTCCGCTTAGCATCAGGCTCAGGTGATGACCCGCTTGAGGACTACAGCGGGGTAGGTCGTCTAAGTCGCAAGCCGTGGGTAAAGGCTGACGCGCGATCGCGGGCAATTGCCCGACCTGTTGATGCAAAGAGACAGTCGCCGCCGCGCTGAGTAGAGCCGCTTCCGGGTTGGCAGCATCTAAACGCGAGAGCAATTTACCCAGCAAGCCAGCCTCAGCAGGCGGAGTAAACGCTTGGCGCTCTGTGCCCAAAAGAGCCGCTGTTACAAGGGCTTCCCAAAGCGAAGTCATAGGGCACCACCCTTCAAAACATAGAATTTGTTTTCTGTCCAAACGCTGAGCGGCAGTAGCGTCTCTCCTTCCCATTCGGCAAACAGCGCTATCAGATGTCCTCCGCTGAGGGCCAGCAATTGCCAGCTTCCAGAAAAGCGATCGCTAAGCTTGAGGAACCGCCCCTCGGAGTCCTGCACAAACCAATGGTTGCCTTCACAGACTGGAGTTACCGCTTGGAGCACAACTGGAAACCTCTCTAGCCAGGGATTGCAGCTCATTGCCTGAGCATAAGCTTGCAGGGCGATCGCAATGGTTGGATAACCTGGCATCTCCTGCATTGGAGTTGGGACGTGGTGGCGAGTTTTGAGCAAGGCTCGGAGCGGGTAAGCGCTAGGGTAAAACACCAACTCTGCATCCAAAACTGTGCCTGCAATCAAGCTGGCATCCATCGGCTGATTGCCATGAGCAAAATCGAGTAATAGGGCGCTGTGTTGGCTCTCCTGCCCCCAAAGCCAGCTCCGCCGAATTCGTAGACGGTCTTCTTCGGAGTGATACTGTCCTAGGATTAACCAATGGTCACGCAGCACCTCTTTTGAATCATCACGCCCTGCGTTTTGAAGTTCGTTGGGTAGCTCTGTCGCGATCGCCTCTGCCAATAACTCGTCTTGAGTTTGGGTCCAGCCAATTAAACTCCGGATGTCGGCCTGAGTTCCAGGAGGTAGCGACTCCAAACGCTGGAACCCTTCTAGTAGCAAGTGAAGTTTTCCTAAACGGCTCAGCAATCGTTCTGCCCACCCCGACCCCGAAGACGGAATGCTTGCCATTTCTCGCAGTTGTCGAGCCAATCCGGGTGCTTGGGCATCTACCAGCCGAGCTGCGGGCATGTCCCAAAACTGATAAGAATTTTGTTGCACCGTCGCTAACCCATGACGAGTTAGGTCATGAAGCCATAGTTGCAAATCTTGGATACCAGCCGTAACCTTAGCCGCGCGATCGCTAGCCCGCTTTGCCTGAGCAGCCGGATCAATCGGTTTGGATTGCTCTTGTTTTTGTTTTTGCGTGCGCTTTTCTTGACGCTGTTGGCGAGAACTCAGCCACTCTTCAACCCAGGACGGCGGCGTGCCAACACTAAAGGCAGTGGATTGCTCGGCCCAGACCAGAAACAGCCCTAAGCCATGTTTACAAGGAAACTTACGGCTGGGGCAACTGCACTGAAACGCGGGTTCGCTCAAGTCAATCTGCGTTCGATAAGGGTTTTTGCCACTGCCTTGACATTCTCCCCAAACTGCTAGCTCCGCTTGGCCCAACACAACCCATTTGCGAATGCTCGCCAAGCCTTTGCCGTTCTTAGCAGAACTTGCATCGGGCGCTAGCGCCAAGATTTGCTCAGCGGTCCAGGTCGCAGACATCAGCGGGATCTCCAACGCTTACCAAAATAGGTGAGGAAATAGGTGGCTCTGAAAAAGCTCCAAACGCTTAGAACACATCGGTTCTGTTAACACCAGATGGGTCAGACGCTAATCTGATCAACAGTAAACCCAAATTGCTTCGCTCTCTACCAAAGGGCCTCCGCATCCTTTACTTCATTACTGTGGAATTCTTCGGCAAGCAGTAATGCCAACAGTTACAAAAATAAGACCGATCTCGACTTTATTCCTGTAACGAGTATTCCTTAGACGAGATAGCAACGTATTTCCTGTGTCTTCTGAGGGAGAAGGCTTTCTATACCACGTGGTATAGCTAGTGAATGCTGTTTTATGGTTTGTGCCTTATGCCTGCGATCGCCGCATCGGAGCTAGCGGATCTCGTGCGAGAAACGCGACAACGGCTAGCACTCTCCCAAGTCAAGTTTGCCGCGAAGCTAGGAGTTTCATTTCAGAGCGTCAATCGCTGGGAAAATGGGCGAACCAAGCCCTTACCCATCGCGTTGAAGCAGATTGAACAATTGCTGCATCAGATGGGTGAAACTGGCAAAGATTTGCTCGCCAAATATTTTTCAGAGTAAGGATGGAGACTGTATGACTGATAGCCTTCGTCGCTCTGTCGCTTCTGACAAGTATTTATCTCAAAACATCACTCAAAACATCACTCAAAACACCGCTCAGGGCAGCGCTGAAGCTGAACAGGTAGAGCCAATAATGGCACTAAGCCAAAGTCAGGACTTTGATCAGCAGATTCTTGAAAGTAGCGATGACTGCATCAAGGTATTGGATTTAGAAGGGCGAATTCTGTTCATGAGTCCGCGAGGGCAAGCGCTGCTTAGCATCCAGGACATTACGCCGTTTCTGAATACATCCTGGACTGAGTTCTGGCAAGGATCGACTCAGGCTGTGGCAATCGAGGCGATCGTGAAGGCTAGAGCGGGTAAAGTTTGCACTTTTCAAGGATTTCGTCCAACGCTGAGCGGCGAGCCTAAGTGGTGGGATAACAAGATTAGCCCTATTCGGGGAGCAAGTGGGCAAGTTGAAAGGCTGTTGTGCATCTCGCGAGATATTAGCGATCGCGTGCGCGCTGAAGACGAACGCCAGCAGGCGGAAAAAGCCTTGCGCGAATCGGAATCAAAGTATCGATCGCTGTTTGAGTCGATCGACGAAGGCTTTTGCTTGATCGAAGTTTTGTTTGATGAAATCGGAAAAGCAGACGATTACTGCTTCCTGGAAGCTAACCCGCTGTTTGAGAAACACACGGGACTGGTAGATGCGATTGGCAAAACAATGCGCGAATTAGTCCCAGAGCATGACGCATACTGGTTGGAGATTTACGGCAAAATTGCGCTAACAGGCGTAGCGGTGCGCTTTGAGAACTCTGCTGAGGCGCTGGGACGTTTTTTTGATATTTACGCCTTCCGGGTTGGTGAGCCGCACGAGCGCAAAGTGGCAGTTCTGTTCAATGACATCAGTGAACGCAAACGAGCAGAAGAAGTTTCACGGCGTGCTGCCGAGTTTGATGCCTTCCGGGTTGCTCTGACCGATACCCTACGCCCACTTGCTGACCCAGTGGAGATTCAGGCTACAGCTAGCCGAGTGCTGGGTGAATATCTCGGTGCGAACCGCGTAGCCTACTTCGAGGTTTGTGGTGCTGATTACGTGGTTGAGCGTGACTACGTCAACGGTGCCGACGCGATCGCTGGCGGCTATCCCATTGATTCATTTGGACCCAAGCTGCTTGCGGCGTTCCGTGCGGGTCGTACGGTGTCCATGCCCAATGTGGCAACCGATCCCAACCTATCCCCAGCCCAACGGTCAGCCTACGCTGCGATCCAGATTGGAGCCTACATCGGCATACCGCTGGTCAAGGGTGACGAATTTGTAGCGGTACTAGCAGTCCACATGGCTGGACCGCGAGACTGGACACCAGACGAAGTGGCTTTAGTAGAAGAAGTCGCCGAGCGGACTTGGGCAGCAGTCGATCGGGCCCGCACCGAAGCAGCCTTGCGCGACAGTGAAAACCGCTTCCGCATGGCGATCGAATCTGCCCAGTTAGGGACCTGGGACTGGGATTTGATCACCAATCAACTGATTTGGGATGAAGGTTGCAAAGCCATGTTTGGCTTACCCCCAGAAGCAGAGAGCAACATTGAGAGCTTTTTTGCAGGTCTACACCCTGATGATCGCGAACGATTAGAACAAGTACTGCAACAAGTTTTGAACCCAGCCAGCGGCGGCAAGTATAGCGTAGAATATCGCACGATCGGAATTCAAGATGGCATTGAACGGTGGATTACGGCAAAAGGACAAGTTTACTTTGACGCTACCGACCAGCCACAACGCTTTATTGGCACTGTACTCAATATCACTGAGCAAAAACATATTGAGGCAGAACGCGAACACCTCCTGACCCGTGAGCAAGCTGCCCGAGTCGAAGCCGATCGCGCGAATCGGCTCAAAGATGAGTTTTTGGCAGTACTCTCCCATGAATTGCGATCGCCCCTTAACCCAATTTTGGGTTGGTCAAGGCTCTTACAGAACGGCAAGCTAGACGCAGCCAGAACCCAGCAGGCATTGAAGACCATCGAACGCAATGCCCAACTGCAATCGGAATTGATTGAAGATTTGCTCGATGTTTCCCGGATTCTCCAAGGCAAGCTCAACCTTGAAGTTAGCTCGATTAATCTGATTTTCATCATTCGAGCGGCGATGGAAACGGTACGGCTAGCGGCAGAAGCGAAGTTAATCCAAATTGAGAGTAGCCTTGAACCAGATGTGGGATTGGTTTCTGGAGATTCTACTCGGTTGCAGCAAGTGGTTTGGAATCTGCTCTCCAATGCGGTAAAGTTCACGCCAAACGGAGGGCAAGTCAGGATTCGGCTAGAGCGCTTAGACTCATACGCCCAGATTACGGTCAGTGATACGGGACAGGGAATTGTCCCTGACTTCCTGCGCCATGTGTTTGACAGCTTTCGGCAGGCTGATGCCACTACAACACGAAAGTTTGGCGGGCTGGGATTAGGGTTAGCGATCGTGCGGCACTTGGTCGAACTACACGGAGGCACGGTCGGAGTCGAAAGCCCAGGGGTTGGCATGGGTGCTACCTTTACCGTCAGACTTCCACTGATGCCCACACAGGCGATCGCTACTCAGAACCGTCAGTCACCAGAATCCGATTACGATTTGAGTGAGGTTCAGGTTTTAGTGGTGGATGATGAACCGGATTCGCGAGAATTCGTAGCCTTTGTGTTGAAAGAAGCTGGAGCAACTGTGCTGATCGCAACGACTGCTGCTGAAGCCTTGACTATGCTCATCCGCTTCAGGCCAAATGTACTGCTGAGTGACATCGGGATGCCAGATATGAATGGCTACATGCTGATGCAACAGGTGAGAGCGTTGCTGCCGGAGCAAGGTGGACAAGTTGCAGCGATCGCCCTGACTGCTTATGCCGGAGACTTCAACCAGCAACAAGCACTACAAGCTGGGTTTCAACAACATGTCTCAAAACCAATCGAACCCAAGAAATTGATTGAAGTAATTTCTAGATTGATTCAAGCTACTTGATTCAATCTATTTAAGGGCAGACTCCATTTCAGATTGTTAAACTACGACTGTCTAGAATAATCCCCTCAACCTGACCAGGAACCTTAATGCCCAGCCCCAGAGAACAATACGTTCGCTACTCGGACGATGTAGAAGTCAAACAACCCGACGAAGACAAGCTCATTCACGAAACCTTAGACTCGGTTGGCCGCATGGGGCAAAGGGTGTTTGACAAACATCGCCATGCCATGCGCGGTGCCCATGCCAAAGGACACGGTGGGCTCAAAGGGGAACTGACGATATATGACAACCTGCCTACACCGCTAGCGCAGGGCTTGTTCCGTGAACCGCGAACCTATCCTGTAATGATTCGCTTCTCAACCTCTCCCGGTGACATCATGCCTGATGGCATGTCTGCGTTTCGGGGGATGGCCATTAAGGTGATTGGCGTAGAAGGTTCTAAGTTATTTAGCTCTGAACCAGACGCACTGACCCAAGATTTTTTGATGATCAACCGCCCGGTTTTTCCATCGGGAAATGTCGCTCGCTACCTCAATGAGCAATTACTTCAAGAAAAGGTTGTGGTCCGAGCCCCTGAGGAGGCGCAACAACTTCTGACTACCGCCCTACGCACTGTGAATGCCGTCACCAAAAAGGTAGGAATAGACCTCTACCCGACTGCGTTGGGGATCACGGTGCCAGAAACACACATTCTGGGAGAAACTTACTATACGACTGCTGCCTTGCGCTATGGAGACTATATCGCCAAAATCAGCGCCGTTCCCATCTCGGATAGTCTACAGCCACTTATAGGTAAAACGGTCGAAACCAACGATTCTTCAGTTCTACGCGATCTGATTGTCGATTTCTTCCGTCAGCAACCTGCCGAGTATGAACTGCGTGCTCAGCTTTGCACCAATTTGGAGACGATGCCGATCGAAGATGCCTCGATTCCGTGGTCCGAGCAGGAAAGTCCCTATCAGGCGATCGCCAAGATCACAATTCCGGTGCAGGAGGCATTTAGCCCCGCGCGGCGCGTTTATGTAGATGAAGTGTTATCATTCAACGCCTGGCACTGCATTGCAGAGCATCGACCACTTGGTTCAATCCAGCGAGTTCGGAGGCAGGTGTACGAAGCCTCCAGCCAATACCGTCATGAGATGAATCAGCAGCCGAAGGGTGAACCACGCAGCATTGAGGAAATGCCTGATTAGAAGGATAGAGAGACAGAGGATGAACCCTAAAGCATTTAAATCCTTTACCCAGAGACCATGAACTATTCTTTCCCCCCAGATCTTCAGCGATCGATTCAGCAAAGCTTGCAGGAAATTGCGGCACAGATGGGGAAACCGCTGAATGAGGTGGCAGCAGAACAGCTATATGAAGACGCTAATGCCCTGCTGAATCACGTGCCTCATGAACCCCTTACCTTGGCACGAGTGGCAGGCACACTGCTAGTGTACCAAGGGCCAAACACAGAACCAGAAGAGTTAGAGTGGTTCAAATCTCAGGTGCAGCAATGCTCTAGTGATGAGGAGATTGAGGAGCTGATGGAGTCACTGCATCGGATTGATGCGCTGTAACAGAGGCCAACTGGATATACAGCTTTTCGCCAAAATGACTCAACACATAACGAGACTTCTCACGGCGTGAGCTTCCTGGCAGGATTCACACTCTACCGAGGTTAAGTCCCAGCGTCAGCATACTCAACAATACAATCAAGCCAAGCGCTCGACGAAAGTAGTTAACTCCCTCAAACAGTTCCTGCCAGGCCCAAGTAAACAAAGCACCAAACGCGACTAAATCAAATGCGGTCTGGATTTTGCCACTAGGAAGCACGGATTGCAAGACAGTTGCTGTCAACCCAACCAGGAGGGGGAGATTGGGCATTTGCGCAATCACGATCTTGCCTTCACTGTCTCGAAAGGTGCGATCGAACAATGTACTTTGCTTAGCCTCAAGTTTTTCTGGCTTACTGCTCAATTGAGATGACATGTGCCTTACCTGAAATACGACTGAAGCTCAATGTTATGGGTGTTCACATGGCAGTGCCTATATCGGGAGGTAGGTTACATTGCTCCCACAATTGCGGATTTAGCATCCTAGCTTAATCCACAATTTTAACGGCGGTGCCGAGCTGGACCCATTTTTGCTCAATCAACTGTTTCAAGGTATCGGGGGCCAAATGCACGCAACCACCAGAATTCGCTTGACCAATATTCTTGAGATTAGGAGTTCCATGCAGGGCGATCGAGAACCAGTAAGGCGTTGAGGCAAACGTGCTCATCTTAGGGCCTGTAATCGTGGTTTCTGAGGCGAGTCCGATGTACCCATCGCCATAGGCTTTGTCTGGGCTACCATTGCCATCAAAGTCAAGCCGACTCATGTTCTGAAATAGCTGAACCAAACCTTGTGGTTGACTCACCAGGGGACGAAATTGGGGATTTTGAGCGAAACGCTGTACATTCTGGCTCGCGATTTGGTTGTAAGCAGATTTTTTGTAGAGAATTAGGTCTACTGTCATCTCGCCCGTCGGTGTTACTAGGTCAGCCATGTCCTGTTTTTCCTTCAGGCCACCCTGCCCGATCCCGATCGGGGCTTCATACAGGCGATCGCCCTGACTGTTGAGTACTTCCAGGCGCTTATCGCTGCGGTGAATCACGAGAGAATAGGTTTCTTTCTGTTTGTTACTAACGATTGAAGAATTCTCAACTAACTCAACAGGCTGTTTTGTTGCTACAGCAGTGCTTGTCTCTGGACGCTGAGGTTGCTCAGCTCTGGGGGCAGTGCAAGCAAAGAGTACTACTGGAAGGAGTACCAAACTTCTAGAAAAGGCTTTAGAAGTTTTGAGTTGCCTGTTTTTGCTCTTTCTGCTAAATACCTGGATCAATAGTTGAGATAGCCCTGATCTCCCAGTAGACATTGACATTTCTGACCTCTGATTCAGGAAGCGCTAACCAACGATGTTTTTTAGTGAGTTGTTCTAATTTCCTACGTTACACCCTGGGGTAAAACAGGTTAAATCAGGGCCGATTTTGGCGCGCAACTAAATCATCCAATTCGCTTTGCATGTGGGCTCGTACTTGTTCGTAGCAGGTATCCACATAAGCGCGATCGCAGGCAGCGGCTCGTCCATAACGCTCAAAGACGACTGGCGCACATACGCGGGTTTGAATTGGCACTGGCAGAGGGAAGTTAGGCAACGGACCGATTCCCACTCCCCAAGGCAGCCCCAAGTAGATAGGAAATACTCCAGTGTTGCCATCTAATCGCCAAGGAAATCCCCACTGATGAAATTGCTGCATCTGTTCATAAAAGTCGCCTAAAACCATCAGCGTTTCATGCGCCCCATGAGAAATTACAGGCACAATCGGCGCTGACTCTCGTAAGGCCAGCTTAATGAATCCTCGGTGTCCTGCCAGGTGAATGCGATGGCGCAAGCTGTAAGGACGAAACATATCTTGGGCACCTCCCGGATAGACCAGTAGAGCCGCATCGGCTTGCAAGGCCGCGATCGCCATTTTCGGATGAGCCTGAATCGCTCCCACCTGCGCCCCTGGAACCGCAAAGATAGGAGTTTGCCAAGCGGTCGGATGCATCAGAGCATAGGCGGGACGCTCAGTGCCAAATCGCCGAAACCAATCGAGCATGACCATTGAGGTATCAGGTGACGCCAAGCCTCCATTATGGGAGCCCACAATCAACACCTTGCCGCTAGCTGGCATGTGCTGCCACCCTTCTGTTTCTACCCGGAAGTAGTAACGATAGAACCATTCCCAGATCGGCATCCAAGCTTTGATCGCTTCAGGATCACGATCTTTCAGGGACCAACCATCAAAGCGATGAAAACCCTGGCGATGTCCGCGATCGCTACCGAGCCATGAAGTCATCTGTTGCCAGAAATTCATATGATGTTGAGATCAGTAGATAGATTATCAAAGGTAAAGTATCAAGCACAGCAATCTTGGGGAGTTTCACAAGTGGGACGAGCGACCAGCCCCGGATATGGCTCCAAAGCAAATTCTGTCTCTGGGTTGCTTAACAAATGGCGATCGCAGACTGCCAACAGTTCCGTTTCCGTCCGAGCTTGGCGCATCTCCCTTAAGAAGGCTCCCGCAACATCAACACTTTGAGCAATAAAGTTGAGATACATCTTCATGTGGCTGACCCGCGCCCGCTCTGGTACCATTGACGCGGTTTGGGTTTGGCGCAAGCGCTCAATGTAATTGTGAACGGCACTGAGAGGAACGCCAGAAACAGGCTGACCGTTCAAGGCTTGGCGGATTTGCTGAAAAATCCAGGGGTTACGAATAGCAGCCCGACCAATCATCACTCCTGCAGCCCCTGTCATCTCTAAAACAGATAGGGCAGAGGTGGCGGAGGTCACATTACCGTTGGCTAGCACTGGGCACCTAACTCGTTGGACGGCGTGGGCAATCAGGTCGTAGTGTACGGCGCTATGATACTTCTCCTTCACCGTACGGCCATGTAGGCTCAATAAGTTGATGTCGCATAAATTGATCAGGTCGAGGAGGCGATCGAAGTGATCTGTGTTGTCGAAGCCAATCCGCATTTTGACAGTCAGCCGTCCTACCACAGCTTCCCGTAACTCGCTCAGAATCCGTTTCACCTGTTCTGGGTCACGCAACAACCCGCCACCAACGTTCTTGCGATAAACTCTGGGAGCTGGACAACCCAAGTTAAGGTCGATGCCTGCAACCGGATAGTGGCTCAACTCGCGGGCTATACGCACTAAGTCAGGAATGCTCTCGCCAATCAGTTGCGCGAAGACTGGGCGACCCGTCTTGTTTTCTGTAATCGATCGCAGGATCTTTTTATTGAGCGTGGAACTAGGATGGACGCGAAAGTACTCGGTAAAAAAGTAATCGGGACAGCCATAGTGAGCCAGCACGCTCATAAAGTGTAAATCTGTCACATCCTGCATGGGAGCTAGGGCTGTTAAGCTAAGTCCCGGACAAGTTGACAACGGCAGGATCTGAGAGAGTGACATTTACAGGTTCGCTTGCAAGGCCGAAGGGGTGGAGATTGTCTCAAGACTGGATCACCTGAACCATCCTATCAGGAATCGATCTGCACCGAGCTGGACCGATCTGGTTGATTGGCGCTGCCGTTCTGCATATTCGGCATAATGGAGGAGAACGGATTGAACTGAGTGGGCGATCGCATGACTTCAGCAGAACTAGAGATTAACTCTGCGGTACAGTGGCAAGCGCAAGGCTGCGATCTTTGTGCGGCTGAGCAATACCCAGCGGCGATCGCAGCATTTGATATTGCTTTAAGTTTAGAGCCGAATAACTGCCAAACTTGGAACTACCAAGGTAATGCCTACAGTGCCCTACGGCGACAAGCAGAAGCCCTAGCTTGCTACGACAAAGCCACGTTCATAAATCCGCTATATCACCAAGCCTGGTTCAACCGAGGTCTGTTGTTGGTAGAGATGGGAGCGTATGGTTCGGCCCTCGCTGCCTATGATCAAGCCATTACCTTACATCCTGATCCTTGCTATCTCCATGCCAGAGCCGACATTTGGCTGAAGAAAAAATTGACTCCCTTTGCCTGAGGCACTCGTAGAACGCTCATTCAAATTAGGCAAAGCACAGGTCACTCAACAAGTTGCTCAGGGTCAACAATTGGGCGATCGCTATATTGAGCAATCTGCCAAGCCTGATTAGTCAGCCCAAACTCCACCCTGAGCGATCAACATTTATTCAGGTGGCAATAGAGCCTGTAGGCTTAGCTACCAAGCGCAATCTCTCCTTAGGGCTGATGAATTGTGCTGAGCAAATTATCAGTATGGAAAGTAGGGCTGACAGCAATTGAGCTTGCGGTTGGTCTAAGTGTTTCGGCGATCGCAGTTTTCCTATTATGAGCCTTCTTCTTCTCGACCTCGACGGCACCATCCGCGAACCCTTAGAGGGACAGCTATATTTGCAGCACCCCCGAGACCAACAAATCATTGCTGGGGCAGAGCTAGCGATCCAGAGCTATCCCGCAGATTGGATCATCGTAGGCATCACCAATCAAGACGGTGTTGCGGCTGGGCACAAATCCATCAAGCAATGCATCCAAGAGCAGCAATATACCCTGCAATTAATTCCTCAACTGAAAGAAATCTACTTCTGTCCTGACTTTGAAGGCAGAAAGTGTTTCCGCGTGACTGGCCACAACGTCCATAACCACAGCATAACGAAATGGTTCCGTCAGTATCGCAAACCTGATCCTGGCATGCTGAAGTTGGCGATGGTTAGACACAATCACTTATCAGAAAACTGCTTGTATGTGGGTGATCGTCCCGAAGACGAACAAGCCGCCCAGCGAGCAGGCATAACTTTTCAGTGGGCTTGGGCTTGGATAGCAAGACATAGAGCTGAGATGGCTTTGAAGATTTAGCCGCGATCGCCCAGCTCAACCAGAGAGCTAGATCTCAACAGAGCCATCTTTGTCAGATAGATAGTCAGATAGATACTGTTCCAAGTCAATTGCTCCCCTTAATCTTCCTTTTACGGGTGACTGGGGTCGCACCGCCTGTAAATGTACCTGAGACTCTGCATGGAGATTGGAGCTAAAGTCTGCTAGCAAGCCACCGCTAGAGACTTTAGCTGTAGTGCTACGGGGTAGAACAATCCTCTCTATCTAGTACGGTTTATCTCCCCCACACTTACTAGCGGAATGGCTAGAGTAGAGCAAGTGTCAAGGGCGATTCCAGGATACTTACAGGCTCCCATTTGGGTAATCCAACCTAGCTCTCCTGAGCAGAAGGTTTGAATAGGAAGATTTTGAACGTGGTAAAAAAAGGACTTTTAGCAGTAATTCTGGCGTTTTTAAGTCTTATGGTTGCACTGACACTATCCACTCAAGGTTCCACTCCCATTAATCAGCTCTATGTGTTTGGAGACAGCCTTTCAGATGTAGGCACTGTGTTTCGGGCAACTGGAGGGATGTATCCGCCTCGTCCCACGTACCACCAAGGACGCTACTCAAATGGTCGAGTCTGGGTGGAGTATCTGGGCGATCGTCTCTCTTTATCTAATGCGCAGACGAGTAACTTTGCCTATGGTGGGGCCACAACTAGCAGCGATCGCAGCAGTTTAGTTCCGGGGCTGCTCAGCCAAGTCAACTCATTTACCCAAACCCATCCAAAAGCAGATTCTAAAGCTCTGTATGTTTTGTGGGCAGGGGCAAATGATTATTTGCAAGGAGTCAGCAACACCAATGGCCCAATCCAGAATATTACTCAGGCGATCGCATCGCTGAACAAAGTGGGAGCGAGAAAGATCTTAGTGGCAAACCTACCAGACTTGGGGCAGCTTCCTTCTACCCGGAATGGAGGCCAAGCTAAGACTCTCAGTGCCTTGAGCCAAACCCACAATCAAGGCTTACGGCGATCGCTCAAAGTGCTGACTCAGCAGCATCCAGATTTACAGATTGCGACTCTAGATGCCAATACACTTTACCGAGAAGCCATCAGTAATCCAATCAAGTTTGGCTTCACCAATGTCACTAGTGGATGTTTAGCAGGTTCTAATGCTTGTGGCAATCCTAATCAGTTTTTGTTTTGGGATGGCATTCATCCCACTACAGCAGCGCATCGAATTTTGGGTGAAGCGGCCTTCTCAACCATTCAAGCTGAGGGAATAGCCAGCTCCCGCTCAGCATTGCTGCCATAAAATTTCTACTACTTTTTTGCAGCTCCTAAGCCCTTCCAGCGATTGCCTTACTGCATCCGGAAGGGCTTAGCTTTGGTTGGGATTGGCTTGGGTTGGATCGGTCTGAATAAACCACTCCAAGGCTCCCCGCGCGATCGCCGTTGGGACTGTATGCGGTCCCTCAAATTCTTGATACAGGACGTTGTAATCAGCTCCTTTTAGTTGCGGCACCAGTTTGCGGCTACAACGATCAATTGGGAGAACTTTATCTTGGGTTCCGTGAGAGACGAAGATATGTGGATCGCCTGCTTGCCGAATCGGAGCCATAAATCCCGGTGAGAAAGCGAGGACATGGGTGAATAGATCCCCATTCATGATGCCTAGAGAGAGGGCGTAAGAAGCGCCATCGGAAAACCCAGCTACTCCAACTCGCTGAGGGTCGATGGCATAGCGGCTAAAGGTTTGAGTCAACGCTTGATCAATAAAGGCAATATCTGGCCCATATTGACCCATAATCACATCCCAAGTTTGCCGCCGCGAGTCAACTGCCAATACAATGGCTCCGACTGAATCAACGATTTGCTGAAGGATAGTCAGCGCTCCCTCAGCATCTCCTCCAGCACCATGTAGCATCACCACCAAAGGAGCGGGGCGATCGGCGCGATAGCTAGCAGGCACATAAAGGAAACCATCTCTTTTTTCACTTAACTGGAGAGGATGCAGCCCAGGTTTTCCAAACACTGTAGGCTGTTCTGGTCGAGACCGTAGTTGGCCTGTAGCGGCTGAATCGATTTGCTTTGAAGTTCCCATAACTGATAAATTCTGATTTTCACAACGCGTTATTTGAGAAACCGCGATCGGTAAAGCGCACCCCACGATCCCAAATCGCACGAACCGTCGTCTCGTCCAGTGAGCAGGCCAGTTAAAAAATAAGGCGTGGTTTTTCCTCATCGCGATCGCCGAGCCTCCGAGTGAGGGCAGTAGCGCAGCCGTAGCACAGTTAAAAAATATTGGTCTCAAAGAACTAGTCTTTGTTTTTCGGGTGCTCCTAGGGAGGACTGCAACTCTATATCCACCCTAAGCCGTTTCAAGCTTACTGGCTTGGTTCTTCCGGAGGATTCAACGCTCTAAAATTATTAACGATGGAAGTGACATAATTCACATCTCATCCTTTGCTGCACCCGTCGAAATTTAGCAATCTAGAGTAGTTTCTCGCTCCCAAGGAGTGATTTGGGTGCTGTAGTCACGCCATTCTTGATGCTTCAGCTTCAAATAAGACTGCACAAACTCTGCTCCCAGTGATTCGTGCAAGGTCGAGTTATTTTCTAGCTGGCGTAGGGCATCGAGAAGGTTGCCAGGAAGAGATTTCGCCGTGTCTGGAAGTAGGGGCTGAGTGTAATTGTTGTTGTCATAGCGAGGACCCGGATCTCGTTTTTGCACCATTCCATCTAACCCTGCGGCAATGAGGGCGGCGGGTAGCAGATAGGGGTTGGCAGCTCCATCGGCTAGACGTAGCTCAAAGCGTCCAGGTTCGGGGATGCGGATGGCATGTGTCCGGTTGTTGCCGCTGTAACTGATCGTATTGGGTGACCAAGTTGCTCCAGAGAGGGTAGCAGGGGCGTTGATGCGTTTGTAGGAATTGATCGTGGGGTTAGTGAAGGCGCAGAGAGCAGGGGCGGCATGGAGAACCCCGCCGATGAAGTGGTAGGCCAAGGATGACAATCCTAGGTCTCCTTCGGGATCATGAAACAGGTTGGTAGTGCCCACCGCATCCCAAACGGATAAGTGGGTATGGCAGCCGTTCCCGGTGAGATGGGCAAAGGGTTTGGGCATGAAAGTGGCCCGGAGCCCATGCTTTTCCGCGATCGCCTTCACCATGTACTTAAAGAAAGCATGGCGATCGGCAGTCACGAGTGCATCAGCATAGGTCCAGTTCATCTCAAATTGCCCATTGGCATCTTCATGATCATTTTGATAGGCTCCCCACCCTAAAGTGAGCATGGCATCGCAGATCTCAGCAATCACATCAAACCGCCGCATCAGGGCTTGCTGGTCATAACAGGGTTTGATCTGGCGATCGCACAAATCCGATAACGTTTCTCCATCGGCTGACAACAAAAAGTACTCGCATTCTACTCCTGTCTGGACGCTGTAGCCCATATCCTGCACCTGTTGTAGCACTCGCTTCAGCACCAGACGGGGAGTTTGCTGAATCGATACCCCTTTAGGTGTCACTAGATCTGCGGGCATCCAAGCTACATCCGGTTTCCAGGGTAATTGAAACAGGCTGCTGGTGTCAGGCAGGGCAAACATATCTGGGTCAGCAGGCGTCATATCCAGCCAAGTGGCAAACCCCGCAAATCCCGCACCACTAGTTGCCATTGCATCGATCGCCGCTGTCGGTACCAGCTTCGCTCGTTGCGTCCCAAACAGATCGGTAAACGAGATCAAAAAATAGCGGATACCACGCTCACGGGCGATTTCAGACAGAGCTGGAGTCATGTGGGGTTTTCCTAAAAAGAGGGTTAGCACTGGAGCAAGACAGTGCTCCACCGTCTAGCATCTGGTCCAATTACTCAGGCAGCCTCGTCAAACCGAGCAGCAATATGACGGTTGGCTGCTACATATCCTGGTCTTACTTCAGTGAACTGCCCTGCCAACTTTTCGTGGGCCTTAGGTAAAGCATGAAAGGGGATCGATGCGTAGAGATGATGCTCCGCATGGAACGGCATATTCCACATCAACAATCGCATCGGCCACATTGTCAGCGTGGTGCGTGTATTACTCAGAGGATTGCCATCCTGGGTGCAACCTGTGTGCTCTGCAAGCAAAACGAAACGCAAGATTGGTTGTCCTACCACCAGTGGCAACAGCCAGTAGATGAAGAACCAGGGTTGTTGAACAGCGATGGAAAGGGCGATCGCGCCGCCATAGACGGCCAACTGCCACCGAATCGATCGCGTCACCTCTCTTCGCGCTGTTTCAGAAATATACGGACATCCCTCAAACTGTCCGAACGCAGTCTGAATATGTCTCCGTCCCTTCCCCATCCACCAGGGAATGCCACTCATCTGCCAGAGGTAGTTCATCCAGTTGGTCGGTGGGATATCCTCCAACTCCGGATCTTTTCCGGGGATTTGAGTATAGCGATGATGCCACTTGTGATAGCGCCGATAGAATGTGCTGTTGTAGAACGACAATACCCCGGCTAGCCATGCCACCGCATCATTCACGGGATGACTAACAAATGCCGTCCGATGCGCACACTCATGCATAGGTGCAAACATCGACGCCAGACTAAAACCGTAGACCACCAATGCTGGAGTTGCGATCCACCAGTGCCCCCAACTCCAACCCCAGATGGCACCGCTAGCCACCATTACTGTTAGATGTCTGCTTAATTGCTGCCAGCCTTGGCGATCCGATCGCTCATTTAACTCCAGCAACTCTTGCACCGACAAAATTGGACTTGGTTTTACGTGCCAGGCTTCCGCATACTCGGAAGCATCCGGCGGCACGGATGCAGAAATAGCCCTATCCAGCGTAGACATACTTGTTCGCCCAACCCAACAGAAACGATGGAAAGCACATTAAGGCTTCGTGTATTGGTATACCGCCCACGCTTCATCGCTCGTTGTACTAAAAGCTACCGTCTGGAGTTTGCTAGATGAAGCTACGACTTGGGATAGCTTCAAACCGTTGTTATTATCCTGCCTACGTCACCCAGAGATTGCACAAGAGGCGATCGCTGCCATTCTCTAATTCGGTGCCATTCTCAGCTTCAAAGCTCGCACTGCATAGCTGACCATTAAAAAAGCGATGGAGAACTGGTTAGACTCAGTTCTCCATCGCTCTCTAATCAAGAAGTTGCTATTTATTGTCTACTTACCGAAGACACCTTTGATGCTATCAACCGCACGTTCAACTGCATTTACGTTGTTGTCGATCGCTTTTTGAGTCCGAGCTGCATCTTCATCGGCTCTTTTCTCAATGCGAGCTACATCTCTCTGAGCCTTGCGCTGGATTGGGTTGGCGCTACCATCAGTTGCGTCCTCAACCCGACTCGCATTTTTGTTGGCAGTTTCTTTCACTTTCTCTGCCGCATCTTTCACAAAACTCTTGTTTTCTTTCTTAACTTGCTCCCCTGTATCGCTTGTCGCGATTAAGGTGGCAGCAGGAGCGGCCATTGCGCTCGTGTTCGAGAAGAACGCACCTTGCCAAACGAAAGCGATCGCTGAAGCACAAAATAGAACAGTAGCTGTCCAGCGTCCAACTATAGAAAAGACTTTAGTCATTGATTTCATAGAACACAGTTTTCACGAGATTTATCATCCTAATTTCTACTTCATTTACCTTGCAGGCCAAACTGTCCTAAGACAGAGTCCGTTTGGCATAGACACCGTTTCTCACAACCTTCTCAGACCAGCGGAAGGGAGAGCGAATCCAATTTCACAAGCCTCAACTAACCTTCTAGGTAGCTGGGTAAAGCCTAACCAACAGAAACCCACAAATCTAATGTGGTAAAGTCTACCAAAGACTACTGCTGTGGTTTGTAGGAGTTAGGATTCATCATGACTGAGCGCCACTTCCACGACGAATTTACCCTAGCCGAAACAGCAGAACAGTTGGGCTATGAAGCCATGAAGTTAGGCCTAATTCCCAGCTTCGTGGTGCGTCATTTTCCCGATAGCCGCCAGTTTTACATTCCCAATGAAACGGAATCAGAACCCCTCACCCCTGAGGAAGCCTACCTGCGCCTCAAACGCCTAGTAGAACCTCAGTAATGTCGTCTTAGTAATCAGGGGAGCGATCGCCTCTTATTCTGCTAATTGTGGTTTCTAAGCGCGATCGGCTCTGTAGATTTCACTACATGCATGTCCGCGTCTGCAAAGCGTTGAAACGCAGCATTCGCTTGCTCCGTAAAATCGACAACCCCAGGAACTACAACCGGCGAAGTGCAATCCTCCAGCAGATAAACCTTTTTAGCCAGGCTGGGGTCTTGGGCCTGGATTTCGCTGAGCAAATCATCAACGGTCCAGGCTAGACAATGGCTTTTTGCCTGCCCAGCAATGATTACCGCATCAAACTCCAGCAGCTTTTGAATCAAGTGGGTATTTTTCTGGGCGATCGGGTGACCGTCAGGGTTATCAAGCACTTCAGGCCGCAGCACTGAATAGTTCTCGGTTAGGGGATTTCCCCCTTTGATCTCAAAATGAGTCTGACTGTCGCGGGCGATCGCGTGAAAGAAGCAGGCTTCCTCTACAGCAGAAACCAACGCATGTCCAATACCGCCCAGCATGGCGTGATAAGGCCAAATGGTCAGAGGATATTTGCCGTTGTCGCTGAGGCGCTGGGTATAGTGCAAAGCAAAGCGTTCTAGCAGCATGTAGTTGCCTTGAGTAAGGCTGTAGGCGATCGCAGGATTTACCTGCCAAATACCCTGCTGCACTTCCGCTAAAGAAATCATGGTCATGGGAGCGGGATGATCTCCAGCACCATTCACCCAAAAGCTAGGATGAAAAATCTGCATCGCTGTGTGGGTGTCCATGGTTGGCGCAATCTCAGTGATCACGTCCAGATTGCGGTAGATGAATTCGCACAATCGCCTGTTATCTTCCACAGCCCCATTGCTCGATCGCCCGCCCACAAACAGTTCAAAATTAGGGATACAGAAGGTATTTTGTACATCGATCGCCATTAAGCAAATGCGTGTCTGGTCTTTGGCGGCTGGTTGTAACCCCTGCTGCTTAGCCCATGCTTTCGCCTGCACTGCTCGCTCTTGATAAGGAACGCGCCACACCTCACCGACGCGCTGAGTAGCAAAGTGGGGAGGAATCGGCAGTTGTGTTTGAATTGTCATTCCAAGCCACCCGCTAATTTAATTTGGGTCTCCACTATGGGATAGTGTACCTATGACAACAAGGTTAGTGTCAAAAATACACAATGTCAATCCATGGCCTACCTGTACCCATATGCTCGCCCCAACTTGGCTGTAGACTGCGTAATATTTGGGCTGGATGAGCCGAATAACCTGCAAGTGATGCTGATCCGACGCAACCTACCTCCCTTTCAAGATCAGTGGGCACTTCCTGGCGGTTTTGTCCGAATTGACGAATCCATTGATGCGGCGGCTCGCCGAGAGCTACAGGAAGAAACAGGGCTACAAGATGTGTTTCTAGAGCAGTTATATACATTTGGAGCGATCGATCGCGATCCTCGTGAGCGCGTTGTCACCGTTACCTACTATGCCTTAGTTAATCTCAGGAAGCATGCTATCGAAGCCGCCACCGATGCCAGCGAAGCAGCTTGGTTTTCGATCTCCCATCTCCCTTCGCTGGCCTTTGACCATACGCAAATTGTCGATATAGCGATCGCTCGACTCAAAGGCAAAGTTCGCTATGAGCCGATCGGCTTTGAATTACTTCCCCAAAAATTCACTCTCTCCCAACTGCAAACTCTTTACGAAACTGTGTTGGGCATGCGGCTCGATAAACGCAACTTTCGCAAAAAGCTTCTAAAGATGAATCTATTGGTTGAACTAGAAGAAACTCAAACCGACGTTGCACATCGAGCCGCCCACCTCTATCAGTTCGATGCAACCAAATATCGCCAACTCAGGGAAAAAGGCTTCAATTTCGAGATTTAGCACGAGATTTAGCAAAGGTTAATCCTGAGAGTGAGGGGAAAAGCTAGAGCCATCCCCCTCACTCTCCTACAGCGTGTCTGAGGAAACACTACGCAGCGCTTCCTGAGGATTGCCTTGCGCTAAGAAAAGAGCCGAAGCCTGCCGAGCATCCCGAATCGCTCCAGCTTTGTCTCCTAAGCTCAGCCGAGCAAAGCCTCGATTCTGGTAGGCTTCAGCATCTTGGGGATTTATCTGGAGGGCTTGAGTAAAGTCTGCGATCGCCTGAGACTCGCTACCCAACGCTTGATGCGCTAGACCTCGGTTGTTGTAGGCATCCCCGTCTTTCGGGTTAATCTCTAGGGTGCGGTCGAAATCTGCGATCGCCGCTGACGCATCGCCCAACATTAAGTGAGCAAGCCCCCGGTTGTAGTGAGCTTCGGGGAATTGCGGATTGAACGCGATCGCATGACTCCAGTTAGCGATCGCCTTAGAGTAGTTGCCTTGCTGAGCTTGGTACACGCCTTCGTTATAAGCATCGACAGACCCCATGGGAGCGGTGATTGCAGTCGTGGGGTAAGCTTGAACGACCGAGGGCATACCAATTAGAGTGGCAGCCAGGCCCAAAGTCGTTAGCACTGAAGAAATACGGTTCATGGTGTCACCTAGAAATGGGTGCAGCAAGGTATGGATGGAACCACCCTTGCAACAGGCTCATGAATGAGCTTGCCATCGTCCTCGACAAGGTAGCGGACCTATAGAGAGACAACCCTCTATCATTTGAGGGGTTTCAGAATCAAAGCAATTCCAACCCGTGACAGATGTAAGTAAAAAAATGCAGAAACCATACCAACTCATCTGCTTAGGTACAGGCGGTATAGAAGTCAGGAGGGCTTGCAATCGAACCTCTCATAAACGCTTTAAGATACGGCGGATTCTTATCAATGGGTTCTAGACCTTAAAACCAAGTGGAGAGACAGACTTCAAGCTCCCGTCTCTTCAGCCAGGATCATAGACAGATAGAAATTGGGAGCGATTTCTAAGAGAGTTGTATCTAAATATTACAACTTGGCTTTTCTATTAAGAAATGTTGCAGGTACAGTTTGACCTCGTTATGGTGGCAAACATAAACCACAGAAGTACTAATGCTGGAAGGCTCTATGCTGCTACCAATCTTGGCCATTGCTGTGGCACTACTCAGTATTTGGGTTGTGACTTTAGCGATCGCCTCCTACCTCCAGGCTCCCCGGACCGCAAAACCTATCTCACCCACATCTGGCAGGCAGGTCTCCCTCTTCTCACTCATCCTATTTTTGTTTGCGCCCTTTAGCCTGATTCCGTTAACCAGTGGTTCAGAGCTAGAGACCAGCACCCGAGAATTCTACGAGCGTTCGGCCCGGAGTAGGTAAGCCGAGCGGCTCAACTCGCTGTGTGTCCTAGCCCACTGGGCCTCCTGCTGTTCTACGCCTGCGTCCACCAAAAGCTGATCTAAATTGACTGATGCTACGATGTTGTAGATGAGCAGTGGCGCTCAACCTTCACCACAAGCAGGAAAGACCCGAAGTTCGTACGATTTTGCCCCAAACTTACAGCATTTTGACGCAGCACCCATCACAAGGGTGTTGCGTTTTGTTTCGATATTCACAACCCACAGTGATTCAGTCAGCCTTGGTGGGGAAAAGTATTTCTATGCAACCAAAATCTTGAGAAGATGCTGACTCGGCCGCTAGCAATTCTCGGCATGCTGCAAAAGCGCGCGCTGGCTTCATTGTTTGTATTGCCGTTGGCAGTGGGTCTGAGCACCTCAGCTGCTAGCCTTTGGCTTTGGCAAGCGCTCGTGAAGCAAGAGGGAATCCAGATTCAACGTGCGGTTGATCAAGAGGCAGCCAAGCTGAAGCTAGAGATTCAGGAAAAGATTCAGCCGAAAGTATTGGCCTTGGTACGCATCGCTAAGCGGTGGGAGCATGGGGGCAAGCCGCCTCAGGAAGAGTGGGAGTTTAACGCCAACTTAAATCTGGAGCACTTTAAGAGCTATCAAGCGATCGCCTGGATAGATCCTAGTCTTCAGGTGCGCTGGATTGCCCCACTGAAGGGAAACGAAGCTGCGCTCAACCTCAACCTTGGCTCTGACTCCCAGCAGCGTCAGGCTCTCATAGCAGCGCGGGACCAACAAAGAATTCGGATGACTCATGAGATTGACTTAGCCCAAGGTGGTAAAGGCTTTCAATTATATGTGCCCATCTTTCCTCAACCAACCCAGTTTGATGGGTTTATTGCTGCCACGTACCGAACTCAAACGCTCATCGATAACATCTTGACGCAAAAAGATGTGTCGGGCTTCGCAGTGGCAATTTTTGATGGGAACGAGCAGATCTACCAGGACCCAACTGCGAATAGGCAACTGCAAAAGCAGTGGGGACGAGCAACGCGCATTCCTATGTATGGGGTTACGTGGCGGCTCCAGGTCTGGCCAACTCCAGCCCTGCTAGAGCGGATGCATTCTCCGCTCCCAACGATCACTTTATTGGGTGGTCTGTCTCTCGCCTGGGTATTGGCCTTGGCAGTCCACCTCAAGCAAAAGTCCAATCGCTCAGCGCGAGAACTGCGAGAAGGCGCAGCAGCCATTCGCGCTTTATATAACTTGAGTGTGGATCATGAACTCGGCTTTGAGGCTCGCCTCCAGCAACTGTTGGCTTTCGGCTGTCAGCAATTCCAGCTTGAGTTTAGTTTTCTATCTCATATTCAAGGCGATCGCTACGAAATCATTGCAGTCCAAGCTCCAGATGGCTCAGTCACACCGGGCACCATCTTTGAACTTCAACAAACTTACTGCTCAGAGACCTTCAAACTTGCGGAACCCTTATTTATTCCACATGCAAGTGCATCCCAGTGGTGTCAGCATCCTGGTCATACCGACTTCAAAATCGAAAGTTATCTTGGGATGCGGGTCTTGGTTGCGGGTGAAATGTATGGCGTGTTGTGCTTCTGGAGCCGTGTGCCGACTCAAGAACGATTCCAACCGGTTGATAAAGAACTGTTGAAGCTAATGGCTCAGTGGAGCGGTAGTGAAATTGAGCGTCAGCAAGCCGCAATTGCTTTAAGGCAGCAACTACATCGCGCTTCGTTGCTCAAAGAAATTACTCAAAGAATTCGTCAAAGTCTCGATCCTGAACAGATTTTTCAGACGACAGTCGCTCAAATCGGTCGAGCCTTCCAAGCCAACCGCTGTCTAATTCTTGGCTATATGGCTACTCCAACTCGGCAACTGGAGGTCAAAGCCGAATATTTAGAGTCTGGGTATTCCTCCCTCTTACAAGTCGGCATTCCGATTCATGACAATCCCCATGCCCAACAAGTTTTAGCGCAAGAACGAGCGATCGCCTCTGCTGATGTTAATAGCAACCCCCTACTGCAATGCCTACTGCCGCTCTGTCAGGAGTTCCGCATCAAATCCATCTTGGCGATCCGCACCTCTTATCAAGGGGAGCCGAATGGCATCATTACTTTGCATCAATGTGATCAGCGTCGTGACTGGAGTGCCGATGAAATTGAGTTACTTGAAGCCGTAGCCGACCAAGTAGGGATTGCCTTGGCTCAAGCTCAGCTTTTAGAACAAGAGCGGCATCAACGCCAACAACTCAAGCAGCAAAACTTCTCTCTAGAGGAAACAAAGCGAGCCGCAGAAGCAGCCACTGAAGCCAAGAGTAAGTTTCTGGCCACCATGAGCCATGAAATTCGCACCCCCATGAATGCCGTGATTGGGTTGACGGGTCTGCTACTGGATACGCCATTAACGCCTCAGCAACGCGATTTTGCCGAAACGATTCGCAGCAGCGGTGAAACCTTGCTCACCCTGATTAATGACATTTTAGATTTTTCCAAAATTGAGTCTGGCAAGTTGGAGTTGGAGGAGCAAACCTTGAGTGTGCGCGCTTGTGTAGAACGAGCGCTAGATTTGCTCAGCCCGAAAGCTTATGGAAAAGGATTGGAGTTAGCCTACACCATAGAACCGACGGTACCAAGCGCGATCGTCGGAGATGTGACTCGCTTACAGCAAATCTTGGTGAACTTGCTCAGCAATGCCATCAAGTTTACCCCGGTAGGAGAGGTCATGGTTTCTGTGACAGGACAACCCCTAGACCTACAGTCACTCCAGTACGAGATTCGATTTGCAGTGAGGGATACAGGGATTGGCATTCCTCAAAACCAACTTCATCGCTTGTTTCAGTCTTTTAGCCAGGTAGATGCTTCTACCACTCGTAAGTATGGAGGCACAGGTCTTGGCTTAGTGATTAGCCAGCGGCTTTGTGAGCTAATGGGCGGCAAGATATGGGTGGAAAGTCGGGTTGGGCAAGGCTCCACCTTCTACTTCACGATTGTTGCTCCGGTTGCTGGGGCCACGGTTACTAAATCAACGTCTCTCTCGTCCAGTCCCATTAGCTCTCCCTTTGATTCACAATTAGCCGAGTGCTTACCCTTACGGATTCTGTTGGCTGAAGATAATGTAACTAATCAAAAGGTAGCCACCCATCTCCTCCGGCGGCTCGGTTATCGGGCTGATCTGGCTAGCAACGGGTTAGAAGTCTTAGAAGCCTTACGCCGCCAGTCTTACGACGTGATCTTGATGGACCTGCAAATGCCAGAAATGGATGGTCTAACCGCGACTCAAGCGATCTACCGAGAATGGGGTTCCACTGATCGCCCCCGGATTGTGGCCATGACCGCAAATGCCATGCAAGGCGATCGCGAAGAGTGCCTGAGTTGTGGCATGGACGATTACATTAGCAAACCCGTGCAGGTGAAAGAATTGGTGCGGGCACTCAGCCAATGTCAAGTTTACCCGCAAGTCACTGCCTCTCTCCCCTCATCTGCATTAGCAGTCGCGATCGCCGAGGCGAAGCGTTCAGTTCAAGAGCGGGTCGGTGAAGATGCCTCTGAACTGTTTCTGCAAATGATTGATTGCTTTTTGGAGGAGGTACCTCGACGCTTAGCAGCGATGCATCAGGCGATTGCTGAAGCGGATACAGCAGCATTGGCGCTGGCAGCCCATAGCCTCAAGTCGAGTAGCGACCTCCTCGGCATCTTCTCTTTTAGTGAACTTTGCAACCAACTAGAAACAATCGGACATCAAGGGGAGGTAAGCACGCATCCCCAAGTTTTACAGTTGGAAGCAGAGTGGGAAAGCGTGAAAATTGCTCTGCTGCAAGCGCGGCAACAGTGATTTAGAGCGTTAAGCAATACCAATTTTCACAGCACTCGCAGGGTTTAGGCGATCGCGACTCTTTGCTGCACGGGCAACTTCAGGATAAATTCTGTCCCCTGCCCTAGCTGAGAGCGGCACAATAGCTCACCATTGTGTTTCTCAACAATTTGATGACTGATAAATAAACCTAAACCAGTTCCTTGTCCTATAGGCTTAGTCGTGAAAAAGGGATCTAATAGCTTGGCTTGAACGGCTTCGGGAATACCTCGCCCATTGTCTTGAATCACTACCTCTACCCACTCAGCATCGACACTGCGGGTAGCAATGGTGATGGTTTTAGACGAGGTGGTACTCTCGGTCGCAGCATCAACTAATTCATCGATCGCATTGCTCAGCAAATTCATAAAGACTTGGTTGAGCTGCCCAGCATAGCATTCCACTAACGGCAGTTCTTCGTAGTGCCTCTCAATGGCAATCACAGGATTAGTGGGACCTGGCTTCAATCGATGTTGCAGAATCAAAAGAGTACTCTCCAAACCCTCATGCAGATCAACCGCTCTCACATCTGCTTCGTCAAGGCGCGAGAAGTTGCGTAGAGATTGAACAATTTCTCGAATCCGGTCAGTACCCAGCTTCATGGAAGCGCAAAGCTTGGGAAAATCCTCTTCAATGTAGCTCAGGTCGCTATCTTCAAGCTGCTGATCTAGGGCTGCTGATGGGGTAGGATGCTCCTGCTGATAGGCATGGAGCAGATCGAGTAAGGTTTGAGTGTACTCCTGAATCGGCGCTAAGTTGCCGTGAATGAAGTTGATCGGATTATTCACTTCATGGGCAATGCCCGCCACGAGTTGCCCCAAGCTCGACATCTTCTCGCTGTGCACCAACTGAAGTTGCGTCTGATTCAGGTCAGCTAAGGTGTTTGCTAATTGTTCAGCCTGTTGTTTAGTACTAGCAAGCAATTGTGCATGTTGTAGCGCGACTCCAAGTTGAGTCGCAATTTGGCTGACAAACTCAACTTCCGACTGCTTCCAATGACGAGTTGTCGAATGTTGATAAACACCTAACAGTCCCCAAAGGCTAGAGCCCACAAAGAGGGGAACGATCATAAAAGCTTTGATCTCAAACTGCTCCAGCAAGTCAATGTGACACTGAGCATACCCTGGTTGATAAATGTCAGAAACGACAGAAATCTCACCGTTACGATATCGTCCACCTTGGGTTTCTTGCAGGTGAGTGTCATCCCAGACCATATTCACGCCTAAATGACCAATGCTTTGCCATTCCGGTATGGTGGCTTCGTAGTTGCCGACAAACTCTCCGCCCCAATCAGGCTTGAAGCGATACACAGCGACTCGTTCAGCTTTGAGCACCTGGCTCAGTTCCTGAGTGGTGATTTGAAAGATGGTGTCAATCTCTAGGGACTGCCGGATTTTGGACACAATGCGCGATAGGGTGGTTTGTCGCTCCACTAAATATTCCAGCTCGATGTTCGTTTGCTGGAGCTGCTCAGAACGTTGTCTGAGTTCTTCAGTGCGTTCTTCAACTTGGCGCTCTAAATTGGCGTTGAGTCCTTGCACCTGTTGGTACAGCCGATATTGTTTTGCCGTTGCTGAGAAACGCTCTCCTAAAACTTGGGCATATTTGATCTCTTCTTCCACCCAGCTTTGCGATTGCTCTTTCTGGATTTGCCGCCACACGTCAAAGGATTGCCGTGCCATGAGCTGGCGCGTATCTGGATTGTGATAGCCAGCCCAAAGAGTTTCAGTATCAAGACCACTACGGAAGAAGGTGAGACAACCAATCACTTGAGCGCCGTGCTTCAGGGGAATAATTAAGGCGCTGCGAATCCTGGTGTCGCTAAAGAAGGGGGCCAAGGTACGAAAGAGGGGTTCTTGATAGATATCATTCACTGCCCAGGATGAAGGCGCTGGCTTGGTAGATTGAGTTGGTTCTGCTAGTTCGTAAACAGCCCGCATCCACTCAACCGACCAAGGTTGATATCCAGTTCTATCTGTAGCTGTCGTTAAGACTGAGTGCAAATATCTCTGCCACAGTAAGTTTTCTTCAATACAGCGATTCTGAGTGGAATCAATTAAGGTGGGCTGCTCGCCGCAGGTATAAAGTTCTCTGGGGTGGTGGGTGTCTGGAAATAAATACAGCCTGCCTCCTCCGTCAAGAGTGTCAGCAGCTTCCTTCAGGGCATCTTGCCAGTCTACAGTGGGAGACGTTTGTAGCAGTGCTGTCACCCGATTCAGGTTGGCTTCTTGCCGTGCTTGGGCTCGCACCTGCTCCAGCAGAATGGATTGAGCAATGGCAACCGCAACTTGGTCTACCACTGCTTGAATGAATTGCAACTCTTCTTCCGTGACCGTATGCGGTTCGGCATGATGAGAAACTAACAGCCCCCAAAGTTGGCTCTGGGATTGGGGAGATGGACCCTGAGAAGACCCGGTTGCTTCTGCTTCGAGCACCACCGGAACCACAATAGAAGATTGCACGCCCATCGCGGTCAGGTACTCTTGATGACAAGGATCAACGGGACGATAGCGAATATCTGTATCGTTGAGCAGTTCCCCAGTTTCGGGACAGTTAAGAGGGCTGATGCCAATCTCGTGGGTGCCCATATTGATGATTGAGCGTTGCCGAGCCCGCACGAATAACTCCCGCGCATAGGGCGGAATGTCATCGGCGGGAAAGTGCAGACCTAGCAAGGAGGGCAAGCGATCGCTCTGTAGGGATTCGGCAATCACCACGCCATGACCGTCTGGTTGAAATTGGTAAATCTTGACTCGGTCGGTTCCCAGGTAGGAACGCACTTCTGCCACAGTCTTCCTCAAGATCTCCGGAAGCTCCAGGGATTGACGGATACGATTCGCAATACGGTGGAGGAGGACTTCCCGATTTAAGGATGAACTGATGTCGTGGGTGGGCAGCATAGTCACGATTCAACTCAGGATTCAAGGGTGGCTGCACTTAGGGTTCCCTTAATTTTTGCAACATATATTAAGAACGACTAAATTTCTCAAAATATATTGAAATCCATCATTAATATTGCAGTCCAATAGTTCATAGCTACGGCAAAGAGCGTCCAGGGGGCAGAACACTTATAGATCAGAGCACTCAGAGATCAGAACGCTTAGAAAAATTTTGAGAGATTTAGAGAGATGTTGATGCAGCAGCTTCAAACTCTAGAACAAAGGTGGTTTTCTCGCTACTACTTTCAACTCGGATGTCAATGTCTAAGCGCTCTGCAAACTTTTTCACCAGTGCTAATCCGAGCCCTGTCCCGCCATGCTTCCAAGGATCATGATTGGGAATGCGGTAGAATTTGCTGAAAATTCGCTCATGTTCTGCGACTGGAATTTCGACTCCAGAATTACTAACTTGAATTTCTAGTGCTGCTGAAGTTGCCTGAGCCGATAGCGCGATCGTGGCTCCAGGAGGGCTGTATTTGCAGGCATTATGCAGCAGTTCGATCAAAATTCGTTCTAAATAGGAAATATCTGTGGTTAAAAGGGGGAGATTTTCAGGAAGATTGATCTTCAAGTGCTGTTGTTGATGACGAGTCCGTTCTATAAACGGTTCTACAAAGTAGGGTACAAAAAGCTGAAGATCAATTGTAGCCAGGTTAAGCGGTTCAGTATCAGCATCAAGCCGAGCCATATCGAGAAGATCATTGATCAACTCCATCTCGCGCTGGCTTTCGTCGCGGATGATTTTGCAGGAACGAGCGATCGCATGGGATTCATCGGCCAACAAACCCAACGTTTTCAAGTTCGCTTCTAGGACTTGATTTGCCAGTTTGATGCTAGCCATCGGGGTACGCAACTCATGAGAAACCGTATTGAGAAAGTCATCTTTGAGTTGGCTCAACCGTTCCAGTTCTTGGACTTGCATCTGAGCTTCACGATACAGGCGCGACTGGCGCAGCGCGATCGCACAATGATTCGCGACCTGTTGGACCAACCGGATTTCTAAGTCACTAAAAATTTGTTCTTTTTGCCGGAACAGCCACAGATCCCCTAAAACTCCCTGATCATCATAAATAGGGCAAGCGAGGACAACCAATTGACTAGAGTGCAAAACTGCACTCACTGGGCCGAAGGGACAGAACTGCACCGCTTCTCCCGCTAACAAAGAGACATCCACCCAAGGAGAGGGAGGCGTAATGTCCAGATACCAGCCTTGAGCCGTAGCTAGAGTCTGGTGGGAGGCGTAAGCAATGGTCGATCGCGTTTGATCAGCCTGGTATACTTCGACATCGCAGTACTCGACGTCCAACCCTAAGCCCAATTCCTGTACGGCTGTTTGGAGGATTTGGCGCTCATCTAGACTGTCGCGGACTTTGGCCGTAATTCGTTGCAATAATGACTCAAAATTCAGGGCTTGTTGCAGTTGAGCAGTCCGTTGCTGAACTTGCTCTTCGAGCTTGACATTTAACTCTAATAGCTCTGCCTGCTTAATCTCTAGAGCTGCCTGAGCTTGCGCCAACGCTGCATTAGCCTGGTTTTGGGCCTGAGTGGCTGCCTCTGCTACTTTCTTCGCTTGCAGTAGTTCATCTTCATACTGAATGCGTTGGCGCATGGGAACCAAGATACAGTCGTTGCAGCAGCTACCACCTCGTTCTTGGCGCACCGCGTTCACGAGCATAGGGATATTACCTCCCTGCTTAGCGCGGAGTAAAAGGTAGATTTCTTCGACTTTGCCGTGCAGTTTCAGCAACGGGAAGAAATGAGTTTGATAGAAGATGCGACTGGCGATCGGTAGGATAGATTCAATGGGCATCCCCTCTAGCTGATTAGACTCATACCCCAGCAATTTCGACAGTGTGGCGTTAAGCATCGCAATGGTGCCATCGTCATTAAATGAGAGGAAACCGCACGGCGCTGTATTGAACGGCTCGTCTATCTGGCAAATCATAAACTTACAGTTGCGGGCCTCAGCTAGCAGGGGTTTCAGTCAAATAAGTTTGGATCAGTTGAATGATTTCCTCCGGGTGGCTCATGTGAGGGCAATGCCCTGTTGCTTGCATCATTTGCAAGGTGCTTTCGCTCAGATGGCGATGTAGGTAATGTCCTATCTCAGTAGGGGCGATCGCATCTTCAGAGCATTGCAGGATGAGAGATGGCACTGTCACTTGAGGCAAGTCAGAGCGGTTATCAGAAAAAAAAGTGACTTCCGCAAAGCGACGCATAATCACCGGATCAGTCGAGCAGAAGCTAGTTTCAAGCTCCTGAGTCAGTTCTGGTTGCGCTGAATTCTGCATAATCACAGGGGCTAAAAAGCTGGCCCAGCCAATGTAATTTTTGTCCATCAGATCTAGCAGTTCTTCAATGTCTTGGCGATCGAATCCACCTTGGTAATCCGGTAAATCATTGATGTAGCAGGGGGAAGGAGCCACAAGGATGAGATGGCTGAAGAGTTGGGGGGCTTGAATAGATGCCAACATCCCAATCACACCACTCACAGAATGCCCGACGAAGATCACGTCTTTCAAGTCCAGGGCGGTGCAGACATCTAGGACATCCTGGGCATAACCCTTGAGATCGCTGTAGCGCTCGACGTTGTAGGCTTGAAGATCTGACTTTCCAGACCCGACATAATCGAACAAGACAATCTTGTAATCGTCTTTGAAGGCAGACGTTACAAAACGCCACACATTTTGGTCACACCCAAACCCAGGAGCGAACAGTAGAGGCTGGGTGCCTTCGCCGAACACGGTGATATTATTCCTGAGAAAAATGTTTTGAGTCATTCTCTTTCATCAACCATTACTATAGATTGCCCAACCCTTCCGAGCCGATTTGTGACCGTCATCATTCTTCTCAAAAGCATCTCATTCCTGGGAGATAGAGCAATTTCATCTTAATTTCATAAGTAAGTGCAATGCTGAGTGACTGTGTATCGCTGGTTTCTTTGGGTAAATAGCTGACTGTAGATAACTCAGGAAGGTGCTTGAGCCTATTTCATTTATAGAGTTGACATATAGAGTTGACACTCCAGCCAAAGGGAGACTTCAGAATAACAGCATAGACTTTTGCAATTTCTCTGCGGAGAACTTATGTATCGGATGTTTCGGATGAGAATCAGCGCTATTGCTTTGTTACTAGGGGCGATCGCCACTGCCAGCCTCTTGAATGCTTGCTCAACCCCAAGTCAAAATCAGGCTCAAACTCCTAGCCCTGCTGCTACCACGGCTGGATCAAGCCAACCAATGGATCATGGCAACGCCCATCACGGCGGCACGATGGACCACAGCGCCAGCATGGAGTTAGGGCCAGCCAATGCCGAATATGACTTGCGATTTGTAGATGCCATGACTCCACACCACGAGGGAGCGGTAGCAATGGCAAAAGAGGCTCAGCAGAAGTCGCAGCGGCCCGAAATTCAGAAGTTAGCAGCCGATATTGTCGCGGCACAAAATAAAGAAATTGAAGCATTGAAGCAGTGGCGACAAGCCTGGTATCCCAACGCGAGTGCTCAACCCGTCGCCTGGAATGCTCAGATGGGTCACGCTATGCCAATGTCGGCAGATCAAAGAAAAGGCATGGCAATGGATATGGACTTAGGCGCAGCCGATGCTGAGTTTGATCTGCGCTTCATCAATGCCATGATTCCGCACCATGAGGGAGCGGTAACGATGGCCCAAGATGCGCTCAGCAAGTCCAAGCGCCCAGAAATCAAACAACTGGCTCAAGACATCATCAAGTCCCAAGAAGCTGAAATTCAGCAGATGCAGCAATGGCGACA
>NZ_JACJPK010000038.1:0-17391 GCF_014696035.1 Trichocoleus sp. FACHB-262
CCGAGGAGTTATGGGATGTGGATTTAGGAGATGCGCGGCGGAATCGGCGGTTAGTGAAGATCGTGGGAGACTTAGGGGCACAGCCGAATGAAAGTGTGCCGCAAGCAAGCCGAGATGAAGCAGCGGTGCAAGGCGTGTATGAATTTTGGGACAACGCGCGGGTGAGTGATAAGGAGATCTTGAGAGCGCATCAACGGCGGACGGTGGAACGAACGGCGGGATACGAGACGGTGTCGGCGATCGAGTGCGATCGCTCTCAAGAATGCTAACTTCTGTGACAATCTTGTCTCCCTGACTGACCTCAATCCCTTACGCCTTCTAACATTCAACCCTTTTTGGCTACGCTCATCTCATTTGTAACGTGATTTCAATTTCTCTTCTAGTTGCGAAACATACAGTCACGACCTTTCACATAAATCCTGTACTTTCGTAAAATTTGCGATCCCAGCCACCTGAGCGGATGAAGCGGCGATCGTCTGAGACCAAACCACGTAAGCACTTGGGCGATTATTCTATCTGTGAAGAAAGATGTGACAATGGATAGAGGGGGAAAGGGAAAGGGGGCGATCGCTCAACCCTATGTCACGTAAACCTCTTTAAAGTTATTCTACTTGTAAAGAAAGATGTGACAATGCATAGCATTTCTAGTTTGGTGAAGGACTACAAGGGGTGGCTACTAAGCTGCAACTCCCCGAACTTAGGACTCCACCAACCTTGGGCTGTATGGAAGTAGACTGCTTCTTTATGTTGGCTATTACCCCTAGCCTGAGCATCGGAGCAACGCAGCAATTGCTTGGCTTGACCTGCTTTTTCGTAAGTATAGGTTTCTAAAGGCTTTTGGCAAATCGGGCAAGGATATTCTGTGAGCTGAGATGGCAGTGAGGATGACGCCTGGGTTTGGTTGCGGGGACGCTCCCACTTGCGACTGCGATCGCTCCAAAATAGCACTACATCTTCACACTCACTGACGCACTTGAGGAAGTACTTTTTCTTGACTTTGCTGCTAGGGATTTTAGCCAAGTAATTTTGACATTGCGGGCAGCGAGTCCGCGACAAGTTCAACACTTTTTCGGGGTGCGGGGCAGGATTTGTCGTTAGATGTGCTGGGATCACTTGTCTCGCTTTTGTCAGCGCCGGCGTGAAGTACTCGCGATTCCAGGTGGTGAGGTAGGTTTGCCAATCTTGTTTTCCGTCAGCAATTTGGTCTAAAGCCTGCTCCATCTGGGCGGTAAATTTAGCTTCTAGCAGATCGGGTAAGGCATCTTGCAAAAAGCCATCCACTTCTAACCCTAAACTGGTGGGTTGCAAATGCCCTTTGACGACCTCCACATACAGCCGTTGCTTCAGTGTCTGGATGGTAGGAGCATAGGTGCTGGGACGACCAATGCCTCTGCGCTCCATCACTTGCACTAGCTTAGGTTCGCTGTAGCGCGGTGGGGGTTGAGTTTGCTTCTGCTCATGTGCTGCCTGTTGCAGCGTCAGGGCTTGCTGAGGAGCTAGCGTGGGTAGCTCGGCATCTGCACTCAGGTTGGGCCAATACTTGCTGTAACCCAAAAACTCGATTACCTGCCCTTTCGCTTGCCAAAATATGGAACCTGATTGAGTGACAATTTGCGTTTGTCGCACTCGAGCGGCCTGGCATTGCGAAGCGATCGCCCGTTTCCAAATCAGCACGTACAAGCCGAAGGCATCCGCAGCCAGCTCGACCCGCAATTCTTTGGAAGGACGATAAACATCTGTCGGTCGAATTGCTTCATGAGCTTCCTGTGCGCCTTTCGCTTTGCGGTGCTGGGTCACCTTTTTCGGCACGTTGTCTGGGTCATGGGCCTCTAACCACTGTCTTGCTTGGGTACAAAACTCAGGGCTGAGGGCAATACTATCGGTTCGCATGTAGGTAATCAGTCCCGCTTCGTAGAGAGATTGCGCCACCTGCATGGTCTTCTCAGGACTGAACCGCAAGCGAGACCCTGCCGATTGTTGCAACGTTGAAGTGATAAAGGGAGGGGGTGGAGTGCGAGTTGCCGTCTTACCTTCCACAGAAACGACGTGATGCGGATTTTGTTGAGCAATTTCGACTAAGCGATCGGCAGCCGCTTGAGAGGTGACGCGATCGGATTCCGGAATTTGCCCTTCTGCTTTTTGGGCCGCATCATCAGGTTGAGCCGTTTCAGTCTTAGCTTCTGTCGGTTGACTGCGGTAATAAGCTCGCAAACCTTCGGCATAATCGACAAACACGCTCCAATAGTCTTGGGGCACAAAGGCTTGGATTTGCCGTTCGCGATCGCAAACGATATGCAATGTCGCACTTTGAACGCGCCCCATACTTTTAGCGCCGTTGTGCAATTGCCAAAGCAAAGGAGAGCCTTTGAACCCGACCAGCTTATCTAGAACCGTGCGGCACAAACCAGAGTTCACTAGATTGAGATCGATCGAGCGGGGTTGGGCGATCGCGGCTCGCACGGCATTCGGGGTGATTTCTGTGTAAACCACTCGTTGAGGCTGTTTGAGATTGAGCGCTTGCTGAATGTGCCAGGCGATCGTTTCTCCCTCGCGATCGTAGTCGGTTGCTAGCACCACAGTTTTAACTTGCTTCACCGCCGATCGCAGTTGTTGAATGGTTTCTTTGCCCCTAGTGCCTCGCGCCATAAAGCGGCACTTTACGGAGTTATGGTCTAGATCGAAGCCTAAAGCATCTTCACCATCATGGGCGAGTTCGCGAATATGCCCCATGCTGGCCTTGACTAGCCAATCTGATCCCAGAATTTGACTCAGCTTTTTGACTTTACCAGGACTTTCAACGATTAGCAGCTTGGTTGCCAAGACAGATTCCCTTTCGCTCACCCAGGAGCAATAACTCCATGTACAATTGTACTATCTGGCATCTAGGAGCTGCACCAAGTTCTTTTCAACATACATTTTCAACATACAAAAGATACAACTCAAAGAACGCATGAAATCCCCCTATCGTTACCAGCCTTAAATCCTTAAACCAGTTGCAATTTCGCTAAGCAGGCAGAGCTTGAGTCAAAATCAGAGCATTGCGTCACTAGAGTCATCCCCTTAAGACAAGACCCTAGCAGTAGAGAAGATGCCGAGGAGCATCTGCCACAACAGCAACATCTGCTCACAAGCTCAGCGCTTCGCAAGATTAACTTATTTAGAACTCATCAGGCTGATACAGGCTGACAGTAGACTAACGGCTACCCTCAGCAGCGGCCTTAGTCAAACTATATTGACCTTTTTTGCCTCGAAACCATTGTCCATCCTTCGCTCCAGTAGAGAGGATATTTAACATGCGATCGCGAGCCTTGTTCCGCACATCTTGAGGAATCTCAGCCGTGAAGATGGCGTTGATCAGATCAGGAACGCTCAAGAGCTGCTTAGGTTGCTGCTGGAAAACCGTAGTAATAGCTACAGGCAACGAAGTCTGACGAAATGGGTCTTGCAAATAATCCTGCCAATTTCTAGATTGCCGGGGTTTCTTGGTGGCCTTGGTCGCTTGACGGCCTCTGGTGGCAGTCGGTTCGGGAGCCGCAGCGGGTTCGGGAGCCGCAGTAGATGCAGCCGTGGCCTCAGGAGTAGCTGTAGGTTTAGGTGCAGCCGTAGCAGGTGGCTTTGATGCAGAGAGAGCAGTGGCTGCTTGAGTAGATGTCGCAGGAGCCGTTGTGGTAGAAAATAGATCAATCACTGTTTTGAGGCTCTGACGCTTCTCCCGCAAGGCCTCTAGTTGTATTGTGATTTCTGCTTCTTGAGTTGCGAGAGTAGCATCTGCTTCCAGGAGATTCGTGAGGATAGCGGTAGGAGAAGTTGAAGAATTAGCCATAGGAAGTGCTGTCTTAGCAATTAGAGTTCAAGAGCATCATACAAAGCTCTGATATTTTCAGGAAGCCTCAAGAGGATAAGTCTTTAGACTTAGTGAGAACTTGTGATCACTGGTAAGAACCTGAACTATAATCACACCAAGTGTTGTGAGGTTTTTAAATGAACAAGGGAGAATTGGTAGATGCAGTCGCTGCAAAAGCCAACGTGACCAAAAAACAAGCTGACGCCATCTTGAGTGCTGTGTTTGACACCATTCAGGAAACGGTCGCTTCAGGTGAAAAGGTCACCCTGATTGGTTTTGGTACTTTTGAACCCAGAGAACGCCAAGCGCGGGAAGGCCGCAATCCTAAGACTGGCGAAACGATGAAGATTCCAGCGACTAAAGTTCCAGCCTTCAGTGCTGGCAAAGTCTTCAAAGACAAGGTTTCTCCAGCCGCTTAAGCGGTTTTCTCAAAGATCAATCACTTGCCTCCTCATTGTAGGAGGCTTTTTCGTCCCAGTACTCCTGCTCTAACAGCTAGTTAAAGGAAGCATGGAAGTGGTGATGTCATTAGTGGACATTGGGGTTAATCTGACCAACGCTGCCTTCGATCACGATCGCCCACTCGTCATTGAGCGAGCGATCGCCGCAGGAGTTGGCACTATGATCCTCACAGGCACTACCGTAGATACCAGCCAGGCAGCTCAAGTTCTAGCCAGGCACTATCCAGGCACTTTGTACTCAACCGCAGGGGTGCATCCTCATGATGTGCGCCACTGTGATGCAGCCACCGTTAGCCACTTACGAGAGCTAAGCAGTCATCCAGAAGTGGTTGCGATCGGTGAATGTGGGCTGGACTATAACCGTGATTATTCACCCCGCCCCGAACAAGAATACTGGTTTGAAGCCCAGCTTCAACTCGCTTGCGAACTAAAGCTACCCCTCTTTCTCCATGAACGAGATGCCCATCAACGCTTCTTGGAAATTCTCCAGCCGTACCGTAGCCAACTAACCGCAGCCGTAGTGCATTGTTTCACGGGCAACGCAGAAGAACTAAAAGCTTATCTAGACTGGGATTTACACATTGGCATCACTGGCTGGATCTGTGATGAGCGGCGGGGTTTACATCTGCAAGAGTTAGTAGCCCAAATTCCCTTAGATCGATTGATGCTAGAAACAGATGCACCTTACTTAACCCCTAGAACGCTGCGCCCTAAACCTAAGGGGGGACGGAATGAGCCTGCCTTTTTACCCCAGGTTTTGCAGACTGTAGCCAGCGCGATCGCCAAACCCGTTGAGGAAGTCGCTCAAGCTACCACAGCAACCGCTCACCAGTTTTTCCAGCTACCATCTGACAAAAATAATTCCGGTTAGCCGTTTCTTACCGTAGGGCGTCGCTTTGCTGCTGGAAAGGAATCTCAATGACAAATTGGGTGCCTTGTCCCGGAATGGAGATACAATCCAGCGAGCCACCGTGGTTCTCGGTGATAATTTGGTAGCTAATAGACATGCCCATGCCCGTTCCCTTGCCCACTGGTTTGGTTGTGAAGAAGGGATCAAAGATTCGCTGCTTTACTTCTGGTGGCATACCTGGACCATTGTCAGAGATCTTGATCACCACTCGATTGTTGCGGTTGAGGTGGGTGCTGATGTGGATATGCCTCGGTGACGCTACCAACTCTTGTCCGCTGGGTTGATTGTTTTGCTCCAAAGCATCGATCGCATTCGTCAGCACATTCATGAACACTTGGTTGAGCTGTCCTGCGTAGCACTCCACCAACGGCAAGTTGCCATATTCTTTAGTTACGGCGATCGCGGGGTGTTCTGGCTTAGCTTTGAGGCGATTCTCCAAAATAATCAGGGTACTATCAATTCCTTGGTGGATGTCAACCGCTTTAAATTCGGCTTCATCCAGGCGAGAGAAGTTGCGGAGCGAAAGCACAATCTGTCGAATCCGCTCGGCCCCCATCTGCATAGAAGACATCAACTTGGGTAAATCTGCCCTGAGAAACTCTAGATCCATTGCCTCTGCCTCAACCGCGATCGCAGCAACTGGCTGAGGGTAGTGCTCTTGATACAAACTAATCAGGTTTAGTAGCTCCTGAGTGTAATCATGAGCAGGAGCTAGATTGCCATAGATAAAATTGACGGGATTGTTGATTTCATGCGCCACACCTGCCACCAGTTGTCCAAGGCTCGACATCTTCTCACTTTGAATCAACCGTGACTGAGTTTGTTGCAATTCTTGCAGAGCACTTTCCAAATCTTGAGTTTGCTGACGCAATGTTGCAATCACCTGTTGCAGCTGATTAGTTCGCTCCTCCACTTGCTGTTCTAGATTGCGATTATTTTCAGCCAGCAAGTTTTCTGTGGTTTGGAGGGCGGCATTCTTGGCTTCTAGTTCTTGGGTATAGGCTTCTAGGGTTTGCAACAAGCTGCGGTTTTCATCAAAAATTCGAGAAATTCTCTCAAACCAAGGTTGCCAACTTCTAGGGATATCTAATTTTTTAGAGATGAATGCTTGACCAGATCCTTGGCTGGCAGTTTCAATATGTTCTACCAATTTGCGAGCAGGCTCAATGAAATCTCGGCGTGTCAGATGACTCGCGGCTACGAGAATTAAACCTAGTCCAGGGAGAAGCACTAGAAATAGCCAACTCGTCCCAGACAAAGCCTTCAAAACGATCGCTTGCTGAGGTATCCAGAGAACTAACTGCCAGGGAGCATTGGTTAAGGGATGATGCAAAACTAAGTAGGAATCAACAGCGTTAACTTGATCCGCTGGAGCTTGTAAGATTTGCTTTAATTGGCTTTGGAGCTTGAGTGGCAATGCTACTTGAGCTGGTTTCACGTCCTTATCTGTAGAGCGAACTAGATAGGGGTGAGCCAACAACTGATCGTATTGGTTAATTACAAATAAATTCGCTTGGCGATCGCGCTGAGTTTCCGCGTTTTTAATAAAATCGTTCAGGACATCTAGGGTGAAATCTAAAGCGACGGTTCCGAGAAAAGTATCTTTGTCATAGATAGGCTCGGCAACTGTCACCATCAAGCCTTTACCGGCTGTATCTGTATAGGCGCGGGTCCAGAAACGCTGACGTTGGGGATTATTTTCGGGTAATCCTAGCCTGTAAAAATCTTGGTTGTAATCACTCTCTACAAACAAATGATCTTTGCTGGACACCCAAGGATAAAGACTCTGAAACTTATTTTTCGACAGGTAATACACCCAAGCCAGATTGGGTATATTTTTTTTGGATGATTGAAAAAGAGCATTGAGCGCGATCGCCATCTCCACATCTCGCTTGACCTCTGGTGACATCTGCTCTAACGAGCCTTTGCCGCTCAAGCCTGCTACCATCTCCTCGGTAAAAGGAAGCTGGATACGATCCAGAGCGTAGTGGTCTTTACCGGGCAAATTTTCTAGTTGAGAGAAGAGTTTGGAAGATGGCTCACCTAGAGCATGAGTTGCTAGATGGAATTCTGCCTCGGTGTTCAGGGCACTAATATGGTCAGAGGCCCCTTTAACCATATAGTTGAGGCTTGATGCTTCTTCTAAAAACTTGGTTTGCAACTGTGCAACTTCATTCTGATAACGAGAACGAAATTGTAAGTAAAATAGCCCGCATGAGACGACAGTGACTAACGAAAAGGTAGCCAGGATAATCCGGTTATATCCTCCGAAGAAATTCGCGCTCGGATGCTGGACTCGGATACTCTGCGGCATAGGTTAAAGTCACTACTTTCATACATTAGCCTGCCCATTTGCAGAGTACTAATATTTGCAGTGAGATAACTTCAGCCATTTCATTTAACAAACTAAGTAATCTAAGCAACTAAACCAACAGTTGGATTGGCGCTACGCCTTGGCGTAACTGATGCTGGCGTTTGACCCAAGAGTATCGCACCAAGGGGCCGAGAAAAGGTGCAAACTGGCTAGCTCCCCAACGCAGAAATGCACTATGTTCTAGGAGATCGGCTTGGGCCGCTTCTTGGCGCTGAAGTTGCTGCACGCGGATAATTTCTGGTTCGCGATCCGCCTGAATTCTTGGCAACGCTGCGTCAATAGCTGCGGGTAATGCCCCTTGCTGTAGTAACGGCACCAGATGATTTGCAGTCACTAGGACATCACGCAAAGCCATGTTGATGCCTTGGGCGCGAATCGGAGACATAGGATGAGCTGCATCCCCCAGGAGCAATAGCCCTGGAACAGACCATTGGGGGCAGCGTCCCGCGACCACCGACAGTAGAATCGGGCCTTCTAAGGTCGCGGCGTTTTGGCGAAAATGCTCAGCCAGCCAATCTGGAGAAGTGGCGGCTAGTCGCTCAGCCCAATTTACCTGCTGCCAATCTTTTGCTTCAGATGGACGCAAAGCCCAGCCCACCTGAAGCTCGCCTTCAGAACTACGAAATAAACCTAAAGCATCACGATCTTGCAAAATCGAGTAAAAAACATTTTCGGACTTAAATCGAGGATGATCGGGCAGTTTGAACCAAAGAATATCAAAACTTTGAGACTGTTGTTCTAAAGCTAAGCGCGATCGCTGGCGAACAACAGAATTGCGACCATCCGTGCCAATCACCAAGTCTGCACTTAGCTCCCGACCATCGCTAAGCTTGATCCCTGCCACTCGTTGCTCATGCCACAACAAGTCTTGCACCGGGGTTCCCTGTACCAGCTCAAAGCCAGAATAAGCCCTTGCTTGCTCAATGAGCGCCTCTAGCAAAGCCGTTTGCGAAACTAGGGTGCAAGGTTTACCACCCGGTTCGATCGGTTCTGCAACTCGAAACAGAGATCGCTGGTTGAGCCAAAATTCCCAGGCATCCAAAGCGCGGTGAGGAATGCGATCGAGCAGAGCGGATAAGCCCATTTGCTCTAGGGCATCCAACCCGCTCGGCATCAGCCCCTCACCCCGAAAGGTGCGGCCAAAGGTGGGAGAAGCTTCCACGAGCTGGACTGAGATACCCCGTTGCCCTAAAAGGAGAGCAAGTGCTGCCCCCGCTGGCCCCGCCCCTACAATTACTACCTGAGTCATGACTGAGAAGCGTTGATGGAACTTTGTAGCCTCATCTTCTCATGCAGCACAGCCTTGAAACCTAATCCCCAGCCTCTTTCCTCAAGGAAAGGGAAGCCAGATCCATAGAATTTATTTACAGCTTATTTACAGCCAATGGGTAGCTCGATTGGCTTGATGCCTAGAAACCAATAATCGGCTTGTTGCTTCAGCTGTTGCCAAACGTGTCCGAGGGGGCGGCTTTGCGGTTCTTGCAGCCAGAACAATGGCAATAATGCCACCAATCGTAGTCCACTAGAAACCACAAACAATTCTGTGATGCCATTGGAGCCTGCGGATTGGGCTAGCCAACCGCCAACCATTGCTCCCATTGCGCCACAGACTCCACCGATCGCGGCAGTGATGGCAAAGTAGGTGGTGTGATGACGTACTGGAGCGATCGCTAACTGCAAATTATTAATGCAAAGGTCGATCGCGGCTCCTGCCCCACCTCCCAACAGGTGTAGAACGGGAAACCAAAACCAGAGTGACACTGCATTGGTGCTAGTGCCCAACCAAAGCAGAGGAATAATGGCGACTAACACCCCATCTAGCAACAGGATCGGACGGTTGCCAATACGATCGGCCAATTTACCCCAAAGCACCAGCATCAGTAATGTCGCGCCTGCACCGAGACCATTGTAGAGCGTTACCCAGCTCACGTCTATGGATAGGTTATCCAGCAAATACAGATTAAAGAAGGGATTGCAGAGATTCACCCCAAAGGCCCACACCCCAAAGTAAATCAAAAACATCAAGAAATGAGGATGCTTAAACATGCTGGTATGAGCTGCTTCCGAGCCAGAGAAGGCAGCAGTGGCATCAGCAGTAGGCTTTGATTTAGGTTCTGGAGCAGTCAAGCGAGCTTGCGGATTCACATCCGTCATCCGCGACTGACAAGCTAAGCTGAGCAGCCCTGCCACAATACCCACCAGCATGAACACACCGAAGCCTTGAATACTACCTCCCGGAAAGTGCGAAACTGCCAGCCCTAACAATGGCATGGCCACCAAGCTAGTCAAGCTAAAGGCACTGTTACGAAAGCCAAAGTAGCGTCCCCGTAGCTGTCGAGGCACCAATAACGCTAACCAAGCTAGCCAAGAGGCACTACCAAGCGCACCTAACACGTGAGTCGCTAGCAAGGCAGCCAGCGTGGCAATGATCATCGTCTGGTTGCTGGTAGAGTTGGCATTAAAAACCAGAATCGCGATCGCCAGCGGCAACCACAGCAAACGAGAAATTCCGTAGACACAGAGGCCATACCATCGACGGCTAGAGGTGCGATCGGCCCAATAGGCACCTAAGGGTTGCAGCAAGTTTGCCACCATCGGGATCGAGGCCAGCATGCCAATTTGCACCGTGCTGGCATCTAGCTCTACAAGAAAATTACTGAGTAACACACCTCCAGTGATGTTGCTGAAGAGCGTGGCAAACACCCCATCCCAGGTAGAAGCCCGGAGGCTAGAACGAATCGCAGCTTTAGGAACTTTCGCAGCAACTTCTGTCGCCAAAGGCTGAGACAAAGAAGTTTCTACAGCGGCGATCGATTCCGAAATCACTTCGCCCAGAGAAAAGATGGTTTCCTCAGTTAAATAATTCGTCACCCAGTTTCATCCTTAGAGCTGTCGGCCTAGATCGGTCGGGAGCAGCATTCAACGCTTGCAATCCCCAGTGTTCCCAGGATGATGGGCCGAAAGATAAATCCAGGCTTACTGTAGATTTCTATGGTGGCTCAGGCGATGGGTAGCCATCCATGTTAGGAGACTAAAACATAGTTAGTAGCAAGCAAAGAATTTTGTCATAATTAATACAGAAATAAAATCGTTCATCTCCACCTGCCTTGAGGTATGCTCGACTGAAATCTAAGTGAGATTTAAGTAGGAGACGGAAGTAGGGTTTAGCCCGAAGGAACGCGCTTCATTTTGTCAGGCCAATTGGATGGAGCGTTGCTATGAAAAGTCAGTGGCAAAATTATCGCGATTTAGAACTAATTGCTAATCTGAGATCCCAGCAGCAACCCCAGCATTTACCCTTTAGCGATCGCCTGGATCGCATTTGGCGATCGCTGGTAGACACTGGGATCAAGACATTTTCTGACCAGCAACAAACAGAACACTTGGGTCGCTGCTGGACATTGGCTGCTCCTCAGGAACAGCCTACCAATCCTTTTAATATTTGCCGTTTGCTCTGGCTCAACGTTAGACAAGTTTTAACCAACTCACTGATCATGTCTGAAGAGCCAGAGATACAAGAAGTCAGCGATCGCGATGGGTCTCATGGGTGGTCGGTTACCCATCCTAGAACAGGCCAGAAGACCTACCTGCAATCTGAGGATGAAGTGCGAGTTTGGTTAGAGGAACGCTTCTACCGCTAATTCTGCCGCAAATTCTACCCACACTCAAAATCCGCCCAGACCTCACCCAGGCTGGACGGATAGAGAGGAGAATTAGTTAGGTCCAATAAAGGATTCGGGCTTTGGGAAAGCGCTGAGCAAGCTCACGCTCGAAAAACTGGCGGAGAGCCTTCATCGTATCGGAGTCGTAGACGTACTTAATGCCACCGAACTTATTGCGCTTGACGCTGCGAGTGGATTCGTCTAGATCTAGCTTGCTTTGGGGATACCACTGCTGCAACACCTCTTTAGAGCCAGGAGTGAAGCGGTGAGAGATCAGCTCAAACGTCAAGTCACAGTCAAAATCTAAAGCTGCACTGATGTCATCGAGTAGTTGGGTGTAATGCTGCTGCCAATCCTCGATCGGCATAATCGGAGCGATCACCAAACCAATCGGATAACCACCGCCACCCTGCCCCCGTGGCAAGGCCAATCGTCGCAAGGCACCCAACCGAGCCTGTACCGAAGCCGTACCCCCCTCAAAGCGACCAGAGACCGGTGCTGCATTCACACTGGCTCGACAGCGGGTGTGCCCATTGTGAGGTAAGTCTAACAAGCTCTCCACCGCATCGAACTTAGAGACCCAGCGCAGATAACCATCTTTGCGAGTGCCAAAGTAGCGGATACACTCGGCTAAACTGCCTGTGAGGTGCTCAATTCCTAGCGGATCGGTATAGCAGCTAACCTCAAAGCTGGTCGCCTGACCTGCACGTTCGTAAGTAGCCAGATTGTCTAGAATCTGGGGCAAGTTAGCGTAAGCCCGAATTACTGGCGGCCCCTGAAGGCTACCCGCCAAGTAGCAGTACTGACAGTGAGCAGGACAGCCTTCGGCTAAGTGAAACTGCCAATCTGCCGAAGGGGGAATGGGGCTGAGCTTAAATTGGCTCGGCGGTGCTGTCACTACAGCCAAAGTCCGCTTGGCAATGTCATAGGTTTCGCGCTCTGTCTCTCCGCGCAAATTGGTTAAGCGATTGCGTGGTAACTCCTCAACAGGCAAGTTGAGCGATCGCACCCGCTCCAGAATTCGCTGGCCCCACGGCTCCTCTAAAGCTGCTGGTGTGAATAGAACCCGATCTGGCATCCATAAGCGGGTCTTAACATTGCCCAAGCCTGATGGACTTGTAGGAGCAGAAGTAGAGCTAGCAACCGTTGTAGGTAAAGACAAAATCGGTTCTCCACACTGAAACTCTCTCTATTATGATTGGATTCCCACAAGGCGGAAACGTAAATAAGGAGCGGATTTCAACCTGTTTGGAGTAGGGTTTGTACGCTGCGGTAAACCACACACAACATACTTTTAGCGCTTCATTACTAAAGCCTGGATAAAGGTGGTTTATCCAGGTGCAACGGGACCGAGAATCAAGCTTCGTTTGTGCACTCTAGCAATTTCTTGCGCCAAACCCAAGCCTAAATCTATCCTTTCCACTTTACAAGTCCGAGCAGGCTCAGCCCGATGAAAACGGTCAAGAATTCGATCGCGTAGGGAGATTGTATTTAATAGACCTGTTGCTCAATGCGATCGCCATTGATTTGAGAGGACATGATGAATCAGAAAAAGTCCCTTACGGGTATCGTATCTCAGCAGTTTGCTTAGGCTCCACCGTCCTGATTTTGAAGAACTACAGTCAAACTGTAAATGCAGTCAGAGACTAGTAAGCGTAAGATTGGTAAATCTCTGTAGCAGGCTTGGCTTCTAAGGTTTCGACCACCGGATTGAACCTTAACAGATGACGAGCGCGATCCGAGAGCGTTTCTAAAGCTGCACGAGGTACTTGAATTGAAACCTCAGGTCGGAACAGCCAACGGCGGCCATAACCAATCACCACCATAGGACGGGGAATGTCGGTGCGGTTGGGAGTGCCTCGGTGTAATCCTCGCACATCTCGGATCATCACATCCCCCACGTTCAAAGTGATGGGTTCTAGCTCGACTTCTCCCGATTCCAATCGGCGGAGTCCTTCTTCTTTGGTGAGCAGGTGAGTTCCCCGTGCCACTTCAAAGGGTCCATTTTCCAGGATGACATCGACGAGAGGAAAGTTGATGGCTAGTTGAAAGGGCGGAGTTTCCTGAGCCATCTCTGGAAACAAGGGGGGTGCATCTCGATGAATGGCTTGATAGTCTGACCCGAGCATGGGGGTATCGGTTGCCAACTGACACATCACCGCATCTGGCCCCACTAGCCCTGCCGCGATCGCCAAGATCGTGTCATCTTCGTAAATGCTGGGGTCGGCAAAAGGAGCTTGAAACGGGAGGGTGACATAGTAGCGAGCAGCCCCTCGATTTTGCAAATCTCCTTCGCGGGCAATGTGTTCTTCCAGCAAAGGAGTAAAGGCTTGATGCCAGCTTCTCAATGTATCTGGAGAAAAGTGCTGCCGCAGGATGCAAAAGCCGTCCTGGAGAACGGCTTGAGTCAATGCCTGAATGTCTTGTTGGCTAGTGTGTTCCTGGTTATGGAGGGCTGTCATAGAAATTGCGATCGCAGACAAAAACTTCTCGATCTTAAGCAGCCCTCATTTTTTCGTCATTAAGAGTTATAAATTGTAGCTATAAGCACCAAGTTAGAGCGACCTAGTTCATCCGCCGTTGCAATCGCTGCAAGGATAGTTACTTGAACAGCGGAATCACCCAGGCAGCCATCAAGCTGAGCAGGATCGCCATTTCTAGCCCAGCTAGAGGGTGGGACAATGAGCACCAATGCAACCAGGTACCTTGGCGAACCCCAAACCACCACTGGGACAGGTGGCTAGCCCACAGTTTCGGGCTATCTGGCTCCCGAAACTCCCAGTGGAGCATGGACCGCAATAGGAGCACTCCACCCACTTTGGCATTCATCAACAGGTGCAGCGCGATCGCCACCACCATGATTACCCAGGCGATTAAGTGAGCATAGTACCAAGCATGATTTAATTCCCCCTTGGGCAACCAGGTTTCATCCATCATCTTGCCGCTGAACAGGGCGAACGTTAAGGCCAAAAGGGCAAAGGTATTGGTCAAACGATTTAAGGTATACCACCCAATGGGTTTACCAATTTGAGCTAATTTAGCCAAGGAATCGAGTTGAACGAGCCGCTGCTGCCCGCGATGAAAGGCGTAAAGCACAAACGCCGGGAATACCAATAAGGTATATAACCCAAAGGTGCCATGTATTCCTTCAATCTCTCGGTAAGAGGGTAATGGAAGTCTTCCCCAGCGGCCATCATAGGTGTTGTAAGTCCAGAAGGCTGTTAGGATTGCAACCACGAGAAATAGGCCCGTGAGGCCATGTAACAAGCGCAGGAGCAGAGGTTGATAAGGTTGAGTCGATTTCATAGAGAGCCAGGAGTAGCGAGTCGGCTGGTAGCACTAATCTAGACCCGCAAGGAATGAGTAGACGCAAGCCAGCCCAACAATGTAGGCAATCCGCGCGGTCTGAATTGCTTTGTGCAAGCACAGGCAGATGCTGACGAGCGGGCACTCTCCGAGATGAAGAGTGGTCAGAAGCGATCGCCCTAGTATGATACATTTTCCTACAATTCGATGGGTTAGAGCTTAGTACAGCCTCCCAGCACTAATCGATCAAGAGCGTCGCGGGAATTCAGGCCTACCTGAGTCACCTCGTTCTCAGGCCACGACTGACCGAGGGCGCTGAAGCAGCCTTAAGCGTCGAGGAACACTCCGGGTATGAAATTTTCGGTTCCCCAAACGATATGAAGCTCGCTTTTTCAAAGCGAACGGGACCGCAAGATACTCCGTCTCCTGATAGAAAAACTAGGTAGCATTCCCTTCAAAACCACTGCTGAACCACTCTACCTGTTCCCGCAACACAGGGCGCTGCAATACCACCTTTGCCGCTAATGCGTAGGTCGTCACTGCTCGCTCGTGGCCACTCGTCTCATACCCCTCAACCTCAACCTCTTGGACATAAAAAGGCTGAACTATTTCCCATCGGCAGAGTTCTCCCAGGTCAACTGGAATTCGCATCACGGCCTGCGCATTGGGATAAGCCCACAGTTGATCGCCGATTACAGTTGGCTCAATCCATGTCTTGCTTAGTTCCTGAAGCGAGCGATCGCAAGGAGTATTGTGCTCATCTGCCCAGACTCGCAAAATTTGATTGGCTTGCTCAATCACGGAGATTGCAGGTCCAGCCCCAGACTGCCGCAACGCAAGCTGAATATCGAAACAAGGCAGAGGGATCAAAAAATCGGGCTCATCGCTCTCGCAAGTATAATTGCCTGAATATTTCTCATCTATAGTTGCAGAAAAGACTCCTGGTAGCTCTTGAAACCGTTGCAGTAAGTCAAGCATCATTAACCTCGCGACGATCGCAGTTTGTGAAGTGTCAACCTGGGTGAACAGAGGCGATCGCGCTGCAACCTTCCATATACCAATTAGGAGGATTGCATTTCAGGGAGAGAGAGACAAAGGAGAGGATATAAATGCTGACTAGAGAGTAGAACTGGCAGAGACAGGCACTCCTCGCATTAGAGAAGCCCAGAGCTGGAACGTCCGTCGCGGTGCTCGTGTCATCACTAGGGCTTGCTGAACCGCCAGCGGTGCGTGGTCTAAGCACTCCTCCAGTTGGGTCACAGTTGTAGGCGATGTTTGTTGTCGAGTCACCCAATCCTCAAAGTCAATGGGCAACCGCCACTGTTTGAGCACCTCAAAATTCATCCCGACTGAAGCAATTGCAGAGTGCCATTGAGAGAGTTGCCACTCCCAGTAGTGGGAGGGATCTCGCCACTGTTCAATGCGGTTGACGAAGTGAGCTAATTCGGGATCTTCGGGCGAAATCACATCCACGGCTAAAAACTGTCCCTGAGGCTTCAAGACTCGGTGAATTTCTGCCAAGGCAGGTTCGAGCGCCCGAAAGTGATGAGCGACAAAGCGGCAGGTGACTAAATCAAACTGTTGCTCCACAAACGGGAGGGCGGTGGCGATCGCAGACTGAAAACAAACATTGCTCAGCCTGCGATCGCTCAAATTGCGCTCTGCTTCCGCCAACATGCCAGCGCTGAGATCGATGCCTATTACTTGCTGCACGAAAGGAGCCAAGGCAAAAGCCGTGTGTCCTGCCCCACAGCCCACATCTAGTACCTGCCAATCAGAACTCGGGTGAGCGACTTCCACGAGCCACTGCAAGTCTTGGCCGCGCCTAAACAGCGGTGCTGTACTGTAGGCTGAGGCCGTCCGGTCAAACTGTTGCCGCGTGACTTCTTCTTGGTTCATCGTGCAGAGAGGGCTGAGGGGTGTTTCAGCTATTTTGCCATTTGTTCAATTCACACCCCGACGTTAAAGGAGCTAGTAAGCCTTTAGTAGGAGGATGTTGCGAGGATAGACCTTGCGATCGCCACCCCGATTTGAGTGAGATCAAAGCGGCGTGATTACCAAGGTAATACTTCTCCATTGGCGTGCCAGAACGTGCCTGTGTTCTCCAGCGTCAACTGATCGATTCGAGTTAATAACCCCTGCACAGACTCCTCCGGTGTGATGCCACTGGACGTAAAATTCGTCATGCGGGTTTGCACCAGGCCAGGATGCAGAATCGCTACAGCAATGCCACGAGGTTTGAGGTCGTGAGCCAGGGATTTGCCTGCCATCGACAACGCCACCTTTGACATGCGGTAGCCATAGGAACTGCCTGAGGTGTTGTCCGCGATCGAACCCATGCGGCTGGTCATCAACACAATCTTGGAACCCCCTTGCAGGTGCGGTAGCAGTGCCTGTGTGACTCGGAGAGGTCCTAGCGCATTCACCTCGAACTGTTCTCGGATGCTGTCGAAGTCGAGGTTGTCCAACGTTACGCGCTGAATGATGCCCGCATTGTGAATCAAAACATCGATGACTCCGTCACCCAGGCACTTTGGTAACTCTGCCACAGAAGCGTCTGAGGTAATGTCAATGCCCGCCTCCACTTGCACCCCAAGCTGCTGTAATGCCTCAGAGGTGCTGCGACAGACGGCAATGACGCGATCGCCGCGAGCGTCCAGTTGCCGACAGTACTCATAGCCAATGCCCCGATTTGCCCCTGTGACGAGATAAGTTGCCATGTAATACCAATTCTTCAAAGGTAGACGACAGATGCTATAAAACTTGAGGTGGGTTTAATCGTAGAGTATGGCAGGGGTTTACAAACTAGAGATACAAGAGAGTGAAGAGGATCT
>NZ_JACJPK010000039.1:0-28828 GCF_014696035.1 Trichocoleus sp. FACHB-262
AATCTTTTGCCGTGGTGAAGTATCTATTTGAGCTGGTCACGCATCAGCAGTGGTTTACGTTTGAGAAGGCCTTCATGTATGGTTAGCCCCACATCCTATTTAGGATTGCTATAGTAGTGTGCTAACAGAACCGATGCTCTTTCAGACTCCATTTGGTAAACGTCCAGATCAATACCAAATTGAAAAGGCACAGCCTCTAAAGCATCATGTTGGTTTGCGCGAAATAACTCGTATAGAGTTGGTCAGTCCTACCGCAGATAATCCATCACCAGAATTTCAAGCAGTGATTGACACCAATCAGGTCAGGGGACGAGTTGGAGTAGAGTATTCCGTGGAGCTTGGCTTTGATTGGGAAGTGCAGGGGCATCAAGTAGATTTTCGCCCTAGGTTGCCCCTTATCCTGAGTTGGTAGCGCAAACTCGCCACTTAACAAGCACCATGCAGCAGCCTTACAAATAGGCAAGGCTAGTGGCAAGAGTTTGTCGCCGCTGACGGCAATCGATACTAGCCCACTGATCAAGCCGGCATCCTGCTTAATCGTGCGATCGCGAAAGCAGCCACCAAGAAACCCCAGGTTTCCACTCATCCTCATCGCGGTAAACATTGCGTTCCAAGCAATGTCCAAATTCTGGACAACTAGCAGGGATGAGCAGCAGTTCATTAATGAGGTTGCGTTCCCCACTTGGGAAAAGTTAGAGGGGCGATCGCCTGGGTGAAGTGCAAGAGGCAATCGCGCTAATTCAAAAGCAAATAGCTAATGATAGACAAAAGCGAAGATTCGTCTGCACCGCAGATTTATGCAGTTTGCATGCAGCCCTAGCATGCAGCTCTAGTATTAATCGCAACTTCTAGGGACATGCAAATAAGGGCAACAACCCCACTCAATTACCAATGATATAGCCACTTTGGCAAGGTTTTGTAAGCGTTAGCTGTGTGACGATCCTGGGCATTTTTTAATGAGCTAGAGCTTAATAAAAAATTACCTTTATATATGAAAAGCCAGCATTTCCTCAGAGACAAGACGTTTCCATTACAACTTGTTCTCGTCGTTCCCTTCGTCCTCCAGATTTTTGCAGCCGTGGGTCTCGTCGGTTATTTGTCTTTCAAAAACGCCCAGAGCGCGGTCAATAACCTGGCAGAACAATTGCTCGATCGCACCAGCGATTTGGTCGATGAACGTCTGAAGTCTTATCTGGCCATTCCTCAGGCACTGAACCAGATCAATGCTGATGCGATCCGCAGGGGCATGCTCGATGTGCGCGATCGCGAAGCGGTGGGGAAGTATTTCTGGGATCAGATGCAAGCGTATGACCTGACTTACATTGGCATTGGCTTAACAACAGGTGAAGGAATTGGAGCGGCTCGCTACGATGGCAAAACCATCACCGTTGATGATTGGACAGCAACGCTGCCCAACAATCTCACGAACTACACGCTTGATCATCAGGGCAATCGCACTCAAGTGAGCGATCGCTGGGATTGGGACAACTTTAAGGAGACCTGGTATACCGAACCCATTGCTGCTGGCAAACCGATTTGGGCCAAGATTACTGCTTTGAATCTTCCCACGCCATACATCGCTGCCTCTGCCAGCCGCCCCATCTATGACTCCCAAAATCGCCTGTTGGGGATGATCGCAGCGGATATTCACCTACTAAAACTCAGCGACTTCTTACACAGTTTGGAGATTAGTCAGTCTGGGCAGGTGTTTATTATGGAGCGCGATGGCACTTTGATTGCCAGCTCTGGCACAGAAAAGCCCTTCACCCTCGTCAAAGAAGACATTAAACGGGTGCAGGCAACTAATAGTCCTAGCCCCATTATTCAAACTATTGCTCAGCACATTCAATCTTCCAAAGGGTTTGGGTCGATTACTGAAGACACCGACTTTCAGCTTGACGTGCAGGGAGAGCAGTATTTTGTCGATCTTAGACCTTGGCGTGATCAGTATGGCTTAGATTGGCTGGTGGTCACCAGTGTGCCAGAAACCGCATTTATGGCCCAAATCAATGCCAATACCCGTACCACAATCGCGCTCTGCTTCGGTGCCTTAGTGGGTGCTATTGGCATAGGCTTGTTCACCTCTCGTTGGCTGGTTCATCCGATTCTGCGTCTGAATCAAGCCAGTGAAGCGATGGCCTCGGGCAATCTAGAGCAAACGGTGCCAGGCAGCAATATTCAAGAACTCAATACCTTGTCCCACTCCTTCAACCACATGGCAGGACGGCTGAGGGAGTTGTTCACGGCCTTAGAGTACAGCAAGGAAGTCTTAGAAGAGCGGGTCGATGAACGCACGGCTGAACTCAAAAACACCTTGGCAGAATTGCAGCGAACTCAGGCTCAAGTGGTGCAAGGTGAAAAAATGTCGAGCCTCGGGCAACTGGTAGCTGGAGTGGCTCACGAAATCAACAATCCGGTCAACTTCATCCACGGCAATCTGACCTACGTGCAGGAGTACACAGAGAATTTATTAGAATTTGTGCAGCTGTATCAGCAGCACTATCCTCACCCAACTCCTGAAATCCAAGTGGCGGCGGAAGAGATGGATTTAGAGTTTTTGCGGGAAGATCTGCCGAAGATGTTGACTTCGATGCAACTAGGAACCAACCGCATTCGACAAATTATTCTCTCTTTGCGCAACTTCTCGCGGATGGATGAGGCCGAATTTAAGGCGGTCGATGTTCACGAAGGCATCGACAGCACGCTGCTGATTCTGCAACACCGTCTCAAAGCTAGATCCGAACGGCCAGAAATCGAGGTTATCAAACACTACGCGAAGCTACCCTTGGTTGAGTGCTACGCCGGACAGCTCAACCAAGTGTTTATGAACATCTTGGTTAATGCCATTGATGCGATCGAGGAAAACAATGCCAAGCGCACTTATCAAGAGCTGAAAGACCATCCCAGCCGCATTACCATCCGCACATCAATGGTTGACGCTGCCTGGATAGAAGTGGCGATCGCGGACAACGGAGTGGGGATTGCGCAAGCGGTGCAAAAACGCATCTTTGACCCCTTCTTCACGACCAAAGCGCTGGGGAAGGGCACTGGAATGGGGATGTCGATTAGCTACCAAATCATTACCGAAAAACATCGGGGCAGATTAGAGTGCATTTCAACACCTGGCAGGGGCACTGAATTCGTGATTCGAATGCCGCTCCGCCAAGCAGGGCGGCATTCGACTTAGCGGCTCATCCCGGCAGGAGCAGAGTTGTAATCACTCACTATCTTTCTCTAAACTGGGGTTCTTTCTATTCCCCTACTCACTTTCTTCCTATCAAAGTTGTGATGGCTTTGATGAGTTTATCGGGTTCAACGGGTTTGGTGAGATGCTGTTGAAATCCTGCTTGCAGAGCTTGCTGGTAGTTCAACTCTCCCGCATAAGCAGTGAGGGCGATCGCTGGAGTTTGCCCACCCCGCTCTAGTGGTAAGGCTCTCAGTTGCTGCATCAGCATATAGCCATCCATGTGCGGCATGCCCACATCACTGACAATTACATCTGGAATAGACTGCTCTAGAACTTCCAGCGCTGCTAAACCAGAGCTAACCGCTGTGACCTTCGCCCCGTTTTGTTCTAGCAAAAATGCCTGAAATTCACGGGTATCGGTATCATCATCCACCAGTAAAACTTGGATGTTGTCCAAAGGTGCTTCTGTTTCTGTTTGGGTACGGCTGGGTCGAGGACTGATAGATGCTGTTTGCGGCATGACAGGCAATTGCACGATGAAGGTTGCCCCTTGATTCTCTCCGGCGCTCTCAGCCCTCACCATGCCCCCGTGCAGTTCCACGATTTGCCGCACGATCGCCAGACCCAGACCTAGCCCCCCAAATCTACGAGTGGTGGAACCGTCTTCCTGGCGAAAATACTCAAACACATGCGGTAGAAAATCGGGATTAATGCCCTTGCCCGTGTCGATTACCTGAATTTGAGCCGATTGACCGATTTGTCTCAGTTCAACCGTGACCTGTCCACCGCTAGGTGTGAACTTAACGGCATTCGTCAGCAAGTTCCACACCACTTGCTGGAGTCGGGCCGCATCACCAAAAATGGGAGCGATATCCGAGGTGAGGTCCAGCACGATGGCAATGCTCTTAGCTTCTGCCGCTAACTGCACGGTTTCAAGGGCAGCAGAAATCACGAACAGCAAACTGGTGGGGGTTGCGGTTAAGGTCAGCTTGCCCTGCATAATGCGGGCAATATCAAGCAGATCTTCAATCAGTTGCGATTGTAGCTTGGCGTTGCGTTCGATCGTGGCGATGGCTTCGGCTTGCCGGGTCGCATCGAGTTTGCCATTTTGCAGTAACCGCGTCCACCCCAAAATCGGGTTCAGGGGCGATCGCAGTTCATGGGACAGCACCGCTAGAAACTCATCTTTGATGCGATTCGCTCGTTCAGCCGTGGCGCGAGCGGCTTGTTCGCGTTGCAGGAGATGTTCTCGTTCCGCCTCAGCCCGCTTCTTCTCACTGATGTTGAGGACGGTGCCGATGAAGCGGATGGCAATGCCTGAGGGGTTGAAGAACGCTTTCCCCTTGGCTGCAATCCAACGCTCTACACCATCTTCGAGACCGATCGTGCGGTATTCAATATCATATTCGCCGTTACTTTCAGGGTTGAGCGCAAACTGCACTACCTGATCCGTGTGTTCCCGATCATCTGGATGTAACCCAGATAAGAAGACATCGTAGTTAATCTCTGATTCAGGTGACAGCCCGAAGGCAGCTTTGCATGGATCGTCCCATTGCAGGATACCTGTGATCGGGTTAAAGTCCCAGATGCCCAACTCGGCTGACGCCAATGCCAACCGCAAGCGATTTTCACTTTCGCGCCATGCGGCCTCGGCCTGTTTGCGATCGGTGATGTCTGCCAGTGCTCCAGGAAAAGCGAGCGGCGTCCCATCCGCACCATATTCAACGCGACCTCGTGCCACTAGCCAGCGCTGCTCCCCCGTCGCTGTGTGGACACGGTACTCAGCGACATATTCCTGGCCCGTTTCAATGGCTTGATGAATGGCTGCGACCACTCGGGGGCGGTCTTCTTCGTGCATCGCCTGTACAAATTGTTCGAGCGGTAAGCCGTCTGCCGCCTGTACTGGGTCAGCGCCAAACAAGTGAGCGAAAGCTTGATTCACAATGACGAGATTTTCCGGAATCTTCCACCGCCATGTGTAAATCGCTCCTGCCAGTAAAGCCGCCTCTAACTGCACATGAGCTTCTCGCAGGTCAGCCTCTATCTGCTGTCGCTCTAGTTCCGTGACCACTCGATCCGCAAAAATTGTTAGCAAGGATACTGCCAGTTGCGTCTGCTCCAATGGCTTGCCATCCATGACCCCTAATAACCCGAGGGGAGTGCCGCTGGAGTTAAAGAAGGGAACCGCTACATAGCTTTCAACTGCAAGTGGTTTCAGTAGGGGTGCGTTGGGGAATTGAGCTTGCACATTGCGTGGGTAGCAGCAAGTTTTCCGTTGTGCAATGACTTCCCAACAGGGGGTGTCTTGCAAAGGATATTCCAGGTTATCTACGAGCTGAGCATGAGCGCAGGTAGCGATCGTTCTCAGCATTTTGGGCTCATCACCTCTTACTAAGCCGATGTAGGCATAATCCGTGTCTAAAACTTTGACGAGGTGCTGCACCAGAGCCGAGAAAAAAGCATCCCCCGTGACCGTCGATACGCCTTGAGTCATCTCTAGCAGCGCCGCATTGACCTGAGCAATTTGATGAGCGGCCAATCGCAATTCCAGTTCATCCACGACCATTGCTGCCAAGTCAACCAAAGTCGCTTGTTGCTTGGGGCTCAAGGGCTCATGGGGTTGAGTATCGAGCAAACAGAGCGTACCGAGATTGAAGCCGTCTGGAGTCAGGAGGGGAGCACCTGCATAGAAGCGTACACCAGGTTCACTTTGCACAAAGGGATTACAGGCAAAGCGATCGTCCTGGCGAGTATCGGGAACAATCAGAGACTCGTTCGTTAACAGGGCAAAGCTGCAAAGCGTCGCATCACGCCGCACTTCAGAAGCATCGAAACCAATGGAGGACTTAAACCAAGCTCTGGACTCATCGACTAGTGAGATCAGGACGATGGGAAAATCAAACAGCCGGGCTGCCAGGGTGGTAATGCGATCGAATGCGGCTTCGGGGGGAGTATCGAGAATCTTATAGCGATGCAACGCTGCCAACCGCTCAGTTTCATTTGCCGGGAGGGGTGTCGTTCTAATCCTTTGAGGCAGTTGGTCAGTCATAACAACCGAGGAGGAAGGTAAATCAGGACAGGGGTGAGGCAGAAGCCATAAAGGGTGACTTTAGATTCTAACTAGCCGATTTAATCAAATTGGCGATCGCTTTTGAGTATCAGAATTCCCGATGATCCATAGAATTAGATGGCTTTATAGAGGTAAGCAATCAAAACTTTTCCGTTGCCATACGAAGGAGGAAACGCGGAAGTGTCTTTGGAAACTGAGAGGCGGTCGCCCTCCAGTGGCAGCTCTAACCCTTCTAGATACCGCTGAAAGACTAAGGGTAGCGAAGCTGAGTCATCCTGCATCGTTAATATGATCACTTTCCTTGGGGCAGCTTCGAGATACTTACGCATTATTAGATTTGCTTAATGATGCAAAACTCGATCCCACTCTAAAATTCTCTTGGAAGGGTAAATGTCAAAGGGTAGGTTTGGACACCCACTTCATGACTAATCCTTTATCTGTGCACCCCAGGTGAAAGGCCCACATGAATAATACAAACCCTAGTGTTTGGATAGAAACACGCTTAGAGGCTACTTGGCAACTGAGCGCTCATAAGGAGGGTAGCTCGGGATGGTCGCCGGAGTTAGCCGCCTGGATGCGGTCAAAACCTGAAAGAGAGTTAACCCCTGAAGAACTAGATAGTATATTGCAGCTGAATTTTTGCAGCACCCTAGATGAATTAATTCGACGGATTAGTGAGCCTAAGTATTTGTAGGTTATCCCCTCTGGTTAAAACACAAAAGTTTTAGGTTTTTGTAGTGTATAGAAAAATTCTATTCACCGTAGAAGAAAAATAGTGAAGGATCAAGCGTCAATAAAACCAGCAATATTTCTGACTAGCCTGCGTAAAAACTGCCAAGCAAGACAATTCTAAGATGTAGTGGGCAAGCTAAACTAGCAAACTATAAGCTACTAGCTGTGCCCGCTGCCTGGGTAGATCCTTATCTGCTTAGAGAAGGTAGACATCAGCTTGTCGTTTTTTCACGCTTGTCTTAATAAAACCGTTTATGCGAACCAGTCAGCAAATTGAGATAGAAATTGAGCAGAAGTTTGGGTTCTTCCCTCCTTTTTTTTCTCCAGCTTTAGACACTCCTCAAGTCTTAGAAAATTTATGGCAACAAACCTGTTCTACGTACGTTGACAATCCGCTACCGACCCTATTTAAGGAGAAGTTGTCTGCTTATCTGTCTCGTTTCTGCCCGGTTCCGTACTGTTTAATATGCCATAGTTGTTCCCTGTGGGAATTAGGGATGCAAGCAAGAGAAATACTGAACCTGCTTGAAAGCCCTCCTCCCAGACCGCAGGATATACCTGAGCATCTTTGGTTACTGGCCGCCCACGATGAGCAACTCAACGTCTTATCCCAGTTAGATCCAGCCGTTGAAGAGAGTCTCCTTCAATGCTCAATTTTTATTGCCTTAAACACAGATGAGACTGAGACCTGTCGGCAGGAGTTACGCCGTCTCTTAGGGGCAGAGAACTACCAGTATTTGGTCACATTTATTGCCTATATCAAAACCTGTCATGCGTGGATGGAGGCATACCCAGAAGTCAAGTATGAAGCGGATAAACGAGTTCAAGACCATTTCGATAACTTGATTGCTGCGGAACCTAAGCTGGCTAACTTCTTCAAGAGTTACTGCGATATAGTCAAACATGAGACAGTCGGTTGGCTCGGGCACTCATTGACGGCAAGATTGTCAGCACAAGAGTTAGCTAATTCGCCACTGGCTCGCGCGTTTTGCTCTGCCTCAGATGGCATTTTGCTCAGTGATCCTAATCAACCTGACAATCCGATCATCTACTCAAATCCTGCTTTCTCCAAGTTGACAGGCTACCAACCAGAAGAGGTGATAGGTCGCAACTGTCGCTTTCTCCAAGGTCCAGAAACTAACCCAGAGGTTGTGGCGCAACTGCGTCAGGCGATCGCTCAACAGCAGGAAATTCAGGTTACCTTGCTGAACTATCGCAAGGACGGTCAGCCCTTTTGGAATGAACTGAAAATCGCACCTGTAAAGGAAGATACGGGTGAGCTACTCTATTTCGTGGGCATTCAAACCGATGTCACCGAGCGAGAACAGGTAGAAGCAGCAATGCAAGCGCAAGCAAGGCTGTTAGACCAATCCCAAGATGCCATCCTGGTGCTGAATTTGGAAAATCGAATTCTGTTCTGGAATAGTAGTGCCACTCGCTTATTTGGCTGGACAGGGACTGAAGCCGTAGGATGCTATATTGACGAGCTCCTGTTTGAGGCGTTTTCCCCCCAGCTCTGTCAAGCTCAAACCTCTGTGGTTGAGCAGGGCGAGTGGCAAGGTGAACTTCATCATCGAGCAAAAGATGGTCAGCCAGTCATGGTTGATAGCCGTTGGACATTAATTCATGACCAAGCAGGACATCATCAATCTGTTTTAGTCAGTAGCACCAATATCACTGAGAGAAAGCGGGTGGATGCTCAGCGCCAACAAACTCAACGGTTTGAAAGCATTAATACGATTGCCACGGGTATGGCCCATGATCTCAACAATGCCTTGGCCCCTATCCTGATGTCAATCCAGCTTCTCGCTGACAGGCTACCAGATGAACAGAGCCGGCAACTCTTGACGACCCTGGAAGCAAATACGAGACGCAGCGCTGATGTCGTGAAGCAAGTCTTATCCTTTGTGCGAGGAGTGGAGGGGGAAAAAAACACACTATGCCTGGAATCATGGCTTTTAGATATCGAACGTGTCCTGAAGCAAGAATTTCCTCGCAATATTCTAATTCGGACTCACATTGCATCTAATGTTTGGAGTATTTCTGGAAATCCAGCCCAACTTCAGCAGGTCCTCCTCAGTCTTTGCCAGAATGCCCGTGATGCAATGCCAGAGGGCGGAATCTTACGTATTTCAGCGGACAACGTTTGGATCGATAAAAATCTTGCTCGCACTAATGTAGATGCAAAGGTGGGGTCTTATATCGCGATTACTGTCTCTGATACAGGAATTGGGATACCGGTTGAAAACTTGAACCGCATTTTCGAACCGTTCTTTACCACTAAAGAGTTCGGCAAAGGCACTGGACTCGGGCTATCGATGGTCGTTGGAATCGTCAAAGGTCATGGAGGTTTTGTAGAGGTCGAGAGCGAAGTCGATAAGGGAACTCAACTCAAAGTTTACTTACCGGCTCAATCAACGCTTTCCCCTAACGGAGCTGCAATTCTTCTGGTTGAGCCTGACAGTGCATCTTGTGCAGTAGCACAAACAATCCTAGAACGGATTGGCTATCGAGTGCTAACTGCACAAGATGGAGTTGAGGCGATCGCCCTCTACGCGCAGCATCAATCTGAAGTTAAAACAGTCCTCATCAACCTATCAATCCAAGATCCTGACGTGGTCGCAACAATTCGGACATTACAACAAATAAATCCACAGGTTGTGCTTATTGCAGCCGATGAATTTGCATTGAAGGAGCAGCTTGAGGATGATGTCAAAGCAATGGTTACAGCCTTCTTGAACAAACCCTATACGGCAGAAGCACTAGCAGCAAAATTGCAAGAAGTCTCTGAAGCAATTCAGCCATAGAAATAGTTGTTGTGCATTCAAGGTCAAGTGGCTTTGTCGAGCATTTCCTTATGGAAATTGCTTCGAGCCATTGCTGACGGGTGACACCTTATAAGGAATAAACCACCGGGTTAAGGGCTAATCGTTCTAGTGAAGGTTAGCCCTCTCTACCAACCGAGCGATCGTTCTGTTTCTCGCAAAGACGTTTTTATACCAGTAAATACGCAAGCTACATCCATAACCGAAAAAACTTTTAAGAAAATCCGAAGCCGTTCCGTAAAAGCTCTAGCCTAATCAATCCCTTGAATTGACTACAGTTCGAGGCTGAAAATCAAAAATGTTACGGAATTATTACGTTTGAGTGTTGCTAGATAAAACTAAAGTCGTGTCGTGAATAATTGTGTTTATTGATACAAAGTTTTTAGATTAACAAGGCGAAATCAGTTGGATAACAAAGACGAGCAACCAAAAAGTCTGCAACATGTTGAGCAGGAAGGACTGCTTCAGCGAATTACAGACAGAATTCGTCAGTCTCTGGAACTTAAAGAGATCTTGACCACAACGGTGCAAGAGATTGGTTTCTTTTTGGGCACGGCTCGCATCAAGATCTATCAATTCCACCCGGATGGTCACGGTCAAGTAGTCGCAGAAGCCATTGACGATCATCGTCTCCCTTCTTTACTGGGCTTACATTTTCCCGCCAGCGATATTCCTACGGTGGCTCGCGAAATGTTCCTCAAGGCGCGTCAGCGCGTGATTGTGGATGTGGCTTCCCACCGGAAGGTGATGAATCAATTAGATAGCCCCAAAACTGGAGAACCACGACTGATAGAAGACGTTCGCTGTGCACCTGTAGACCCATGCCATATTCAATACCTCAGGGCGATGGGGGTGAACTCTTCTTTAACCGTACCGATTCTGCATCAAAATCAACTTTGGGGCCTGCTCGTCTCTCACGATACGGAACCTCGCTCGTTTTCAGAACGGGAGTTGCGCGTGGTTCAACTCCTCGTGGATCAAGTTTCCATCGCGATCGATCAAGCTTATCTGCTCAGCCAAGCCCAACAACAAGCGGTTCACGAGGCAGTCCTGAGTCGCATCAGTGGCTTCATTCATTCCTCATTGAACTCGGAAGCGGTGAACCAGGCGATTTTAGAGCAGGCGATTCAGGCTCTCCGAGGCTCCGGGGGACGGCTCTACATCTCTAGGAATGAGATGGGCCAAGCTAGTCAGCTCTATGCTTGGGGGACGCAGCCGGCTCCCTTCCAGATGGAAGAAACTGCGCTCTGGCAACAGATGGTGGGCGGCTCACACCCGAATTCAACCTTCACTGACTCTCAAAATGATGGTTTCTCCTCGGCTTACACCATTGTTGATCTCTATCAAGCACCGGCACGGGAGTCCCTACTCCCAGCTTTTCAGTCCACCTCGATTCGGTCAATCCTGATCGTCCCCCTGCAATATCAGCAACAGCGGGTGGGATACCTGAGCATTTTCCGCGATGAGATTGAGACTGAAACGCTGTGGGCAGGCCAGCTTGATCCAGACCAGCGGAATCTTCGCCCGCGGCAATCGTTTCAAGCTTGGCGAGAAATCAAACCTGGGCAAACTCTGCCTTGGAGTTCGGGGGAACTGAAGCTAGCACAAGCACTCGGCACTCAATTTTATATTGCTGTCATGCAAAGGCGAGTAGACGCAATGCTGCGCCATCAAGCCTCTCATGACCACCTGACTGGTTTGCCCAATCGCTTATTGCTCCATGAGCGGCTTTCCCTGGCTCTGGCCCATGCTAACGATCAGGGGAGAATGATTGCAGTCGCCCTACTCGACCTAGATCGCTTCAAAACTATCAACGACTCGCTGGGGCATACCATTGGCGACCGGGTCTTGCAAGAAGCCGCCCAGCGGCTCAGCGGTTGCCTACCTGAGGTAGATACGATCGCTCGTTGGGGCGGCGATGAATTTGCCGTTCTGATGACCGAAATTCGATGTGCAGAAGATGTACTGGAGGTCGCTCAACGCATTCTCAGTGCCATTAATACTCCCTTTACCTCTAACCATCAGGACCTACATCTCACCGCTAGTATTGGCGTTGCTTTTGCGCCCTACGATGGAGAAGATGCCCAGACTTTGCTGAAGCACGCTGATACGGCGATGTACCATGCTAAGCAACAGGGCAAGAATAATTGCCAACTCTACGACACTCTGATGAACACCAAGGCTCTGGAGCAGTTGGTGTTAGAAAATAGCCTCTACAAAGCGTTAGATCGAGAACAGTTTGTCCTACATTATCAACCTCAAATTTCTCTAGCCAGTGACCAACTCATCGGAATGGAAGCTTTGCTGCGCTGGCAGCACCCCGACCTCGGGGCCATTCCTCCCAGTCGATTTATTCCACTCGCAGAAGAAACCGGACTGATTATCTCGATTGGAGAGTGGGTCCTCCGCACCGCTTGTGGTCAAAATCGGGCTTGGCAATTAGCGGGTTTAGCACCTTTGCGGATAGCGGTGAATCTCTCGGCTCGACAGTTCCAACAACAGAATTTAGTGCAAACCATTGCTGAAATTCTTACAGAGACAGAGCTGGAGCCTCAGTACCTAGAAATAGAAATTACAGAAACGACGGTTGTGCAGGATGTGGATTTTACAATTTCCCTCCTCCAGCAACTCCGCGAAATCGGGGTCCACATCTCCATTGATGATTTTGGCACGGGGTACTCTTCGTTCAGCGCCCTCAAGCGCTTCCCCCTGAGCACGCTGAAAATCGACCAATCCTTCATTCAAGATGTCACGCATAGTCATACAGATGCCTCCATTGTGAATGCCATCATTGCCCTGGGGCATGGATTAGGGCTCGAGGTGATTGCAGAGGGAATTGAGACCTCTCAACAGCTAGAGTTCTTACGTTCAGTCAAGTGTGATGCCATCCAAGGGTACTTATTCAGCCCGCCGCTGACCACAGAAGCCGCCACGCAATTTTATGTACGGCGCACCTTAGAGCAACTGGCAAGCCAGTCAATGCTGAAAGAGACGAGTCAGCCGGTGCTGCCAGTGCCCTACCCTGAAAATGAGCGCCAACGCCTCGAAGCTCTCTATCAATATCAGATTCTGGATACGGCTCCCGAAGCTGACTTTGATGACTTAACTCGCTTAGCGGCCCAAATTTGTCAAAGTCCGATTGCTTTGATTAGCTTGCTGGATGACAAGCGGCAATGGTTCAAATCAAAAGTGGGCTTAACCATCACTGAAACGCCCCGGGAGATGGCTTTTTGCAACCATGCCATTTTGCACAACCAGCTGTTGATGGTTCGAGATGCGTTAGGCGATCGACGATTTGCTAAAAATCCCCTGGTTACCCAGGAACCCCACATTCGGTTTTATGCAGGCGCTCCTTTGCTCACAGCAGACGGGTTTGCCTTAGGGACGTTGTGCATCATTGACTACATCCCTCGGGAGTTGAGCTTCGAGCAGCAAGAGGCCCTCAGGATTCTCGCCCAGCAGGTCGTGACGAAACTAGAGTTTCATCGTCATCGAATCAACCACAGCCAATTGGAGGAAAAACTGAGGCAGGCTCAGAAGGTTGAACTCACCAACCAACTCCTTGAAAGAGAGATCACACTTTGTAAACGCTCCGAAGAGGTTCTAGTTGAGCAAGCGCATCTCGCAGTCTTCGCCGCTCAAGTGAGCGCTGCCCTCGGTAAAAGTGACAAACTGCCAGTGATTTTGCAGCAATGCGTTGAGATGCTGGTTCAACATCTGGATGTGGCTTTTGCCCGTATCTGGATCATCCCAGATGAAGAGAGTGACGTACTCAGACTCCAAGCCAGCGCAGGTTTATACACTCATCTAGATGGTCCTCATAGCTTAATTCGGATGGGCCACCTCAAGATTGGTCGGATTGCCAAAACGGGTCAGCCACACCTAACCAACGACGTGCTGAACGATGCTGAAATCAGCGACCCAGAATGGGCCCAGCGAGAAAACTTAGTGGCTTTCGCGGGCTATCCCTTAATCGCTCACAATCGGGTGGTAGGTGTCATGGCTCTGTTTGCTCGTCAATCCCTGGCCGATACCGTCCTGACTCAGCTAGCTGTCCTAGCGGAGGGGATGGCTCATTGTATTGAACACAAGCAAATTGAGGAGATGGTCCGGCAGCAGACCCGCTGGGAACGCCTGGTTTCAGAAATTTCCCAACGGCTTCGCCAATCTCTTAACTTGGATGAAATCTTAAACACCACGGTGCAGGAAGTTCGCAACTTCTTGCAGACAGATAGAGTCATCGTTTACCGCTTCAAGCCAGACTGGAGCGGAGTTGTGACGATGGAAGCGGTGGCAGAGGGTTGTCGGCCAATTTTGAAAACCACGATTGACGAACCCTGCTTCAGAAACACTTACGTTTCGTACTATCAGCAAGGGAGAACCCGCGCGATCGCTGATATCTATGAAGCCGACTTAAGTCAGTGCCATCTAGATTTGTTAGTCCAATTCCAAGTCAGGGCTAACTTGGTCGTGCCCATTTTGCAAGGCGAACAGTTATGGGGATTGCTAATTGCTCATCACTGCCAGAGCCCTCGGTCCTGGCAGCAAATCGAAATCAGTTTGCTCAGCCAATTGGCAACTCAAGCTGCGATCGCCATTCAACAGTCGGAGATGTATCAACAGTTAGAACAACTCGCGACTTCCGATGGTCTGACTCAGTTGGCGAATCGACGATGTTTTGATGCATTTCTCAGCCGGGAATGGCAGCAGTTGGAGCGGGCCAGCTTGCCCTTATCCCTGATTCTATGTGACATCGACTTTTTCAAGACCTACAACGATGCCTATGGTCATCCCGCCGGCGATCGCTGTCTCCAAGCAGTCGCTCAAGCGATTCGCGTTACCATTAGCCGCTCCAGCGATTTAGTGGCCCGCTATGGGGGCGAGGAATTTGCCATCATTTTGCCCAATACCTCGCCTGAAGGAGCGGTCCGAGTGGCAGAGAAAATCCAAGCCGCGGTTCAAGCGTTACAGATTCCCCATGGCAACTCTCAGGTTAGCCAGTACGTGACTTTGAGTGTCGGGGTATCTAGCACCACTCCTACCTATGCCACCTCTCCAGAAATGTTAATTGCCACCACGGATCAAGCACTGTATCGAGCCAAAGCTCAAGGTCGTAATTCCATTGTTTTCCAGTCTCTCCTTTTTTAAGAGGTCAATGAGCTTGGGGCGATCTCTAAAGTCTACAATCACTGGCTTGGCAAAAGTAGATGTAAATTTTTATACAAGCTATTTGCCTTAAACAGGAGTGGGAACTCTAAGACTAAATGGAGGTTGTGCAAATCCTAGGAGGTACAGCAGATGTATGACTATGAGCTCCTGCATCGGTACTTAGAAGGCGAGCGGGACTTTCAAGCCGCTAACCTGAGTCGGCTCAATCTTGCCGGCGCTAGTCTAGCTGGAATTAACCTCTCCGCTGCTAACTTAGTGGCCATCAATCTAGGCTCGGCTTATCTCCCAAGCGTTAATCTCAGTCGGGCCTTACTTACATCTGCCAACCTAGGTCAAGCTTTTTTGTATGGAGCCAACCTGAGCTTTACCAAACTGGGTTCTACCAATTTGGCTGAGGCAGATTTAACCAAAGTGAATCTCAAAGGAGCATTTCTCGTCAAAGCTAATTTGAGTCATGCCAAGTTAAGCGGCGCAAATCTGGCTGGGGTCAACTTAAGCGCTGCCAACTTGCAAGGGGTGAACTTGTGTAGTGCCGACCTACGCGGCATCAACTTGCGCTCAGCTAACCTGAGCGGAGCGAACCTCAATTGGGCCAACTTGAGTGGTGCCAGATTGAGCGGAGCCAACTTAAGCGGGGCGAGCTTAAATGGCATCAAGCTGAGCCAAGCTTACTTGAACGGCGTGGATTTGAGTGGCATAGACCTTAACGGAATTAACTTAAGCGAGGCCAAGCTCAGTGGGGCTAATTTGCGCGGAGCCAACCTGAATGCTGCCAACCTCAACGAAGCGCAATTACGAGCGGCCAGTTTGATCCGGGCCAGTCTGCGAGCTGCCACCTTAAAGGGAGCTAATTTGCAGGGTGCTGAGTTAGCAGAGGCAGATTTTCAGCAAGCAATCTATGACGAAGCTACCCAGTTTCCGTCAGACTTTACTCCCCTGACCCGAGGAGCCCACTGTGAGGACGAGTTACTTTCGGCTTGAAAGGGTGGAACTGGGGGCTGGCAACGACTCATGTAAAAATCAGTCGCTCACTTAAGGGAGTGTAAATGCTTTCCAAATTTGCTCATCAGTCGAGTAACTTGTCGCTTCTGTTAATAGGCTTGCGGAGGTCGAGTAGTTGCCCGAGAGACGCAATAACTCAAGGAATGTTATGGATGATTTTCTAATTAGACTTGAAATCTTCAAGAAGTTTCCTGGTAAGTCAAGAGAGACAGTTGAACTATCAGACTGGGTTGAACCAATCAATGAGGATTGATATGTTAGTTCTGACTCCTGCTGCGTCGTAACCATCTGTGGTGAGCATTGAGCAAGCCTCAGTGATGTGGCATCCAGTGTAGAGGCAGATGCCAGAGAGGGCACGATCGCGATCGCTCAGACAAGGAAAGCGCACCGACCCAGAGCTTGTGAACTGTTTCAATCAGAGCGGAAAGGTCCTTCAGAAGAGAGTCCCAGTACAGCTACATAGGGCTATACTAATTAGCTTTTACTGTAATGATTGAGGTAGAAAAACGGTGAATCTGGTCCAATTATTTTCGCTTGTCAGCGAAATGCTACCCTGCAGCAGTTCTACCAATTTTTTGCTCAGTGCCAATCCGAGCCCGGTGCCACCACGCTTCCAGGGATCATGATTGGGAATGCGATAGAACTTGTCGAAAACCTGATCGCGCAAATCTGTAGGAATTTCAATCCCGGAATTGCTTACACTGATTTTTATTCCTTCTAGATGCTCTATTGCAGTCACTTCAATGGTTTCCATGGATGGCGTATATTTGCAGGCATTGTGTATTAGTTCCATAACAATGCGCTCTAAGCTCGGGAGATCAGTGATAAGTGGCGGCAGGTGGGAGGAAACTTGAATTTGCAATTGTAGCTGTTGCTGATTCATGCGCTCAGCAAAGGATCGGGCAGTCAATGGAAGCCACTCTTGTAGGTGAACTTCCATCGGTGCCAACGTCTCCGTCCGTGCATCCAAGCGAGCGAGGTCCAACAAATCATCAATGAGTTGAGCTTCTCTTTGACATTCGTAATTGAGAATCTTCACGTAGTGAGTGACTTTCGCGATTTGTCCCGATGAAAGCACCATTTCGTCAGGGGTAACAGTAAGCTGCTTGGTCTGGGACAGATTAAAAGCAACTTCAAGCATTTTAGCCACCATCTTGATCGTGGCCATAGGAGAGCGTAATTCATGGGAAACCGTGCTGAGAAACTCGTCTTTGAGTTGACTGAGTTGCTCTAACGCTATCACTTGAGCTTGGGCAGCCTGATACAGGCGAGACTGCCTCAAACCAATCGCACATTGATTCGCCACCTGCTGCACTAAACGAATCTCCAACTCGCTAAAGCTCTGATCCGCTGCTTTGATCAGCCAGATGTCACCTAACACCCCCTGATCATCTACGAGTGGGCACACCAGAACCGTGTAGAAGGTGTGCTGTTGGCATCTTGGCGTTTGTAATGCCAAGCAACAGTGAACATATTGACCCCACAACAATTGTGTGTAGACGAAGGCGTGCTCCTCCATCTGAGACATCTCTCCTTGTGTAACCCGTAGCTCACAGCACCCATGCCCATAACTGATTGTGGAAGTCCGTTGTTCTAAGTCATAGAGCGCGGTATTGCAACTATAGATATCCAGCTTGTTAGTCAGTTCTTGCACCACTGTCTGCAAAATCTGCATTTCATCCAGGGAATCACGCACCTTATCGGTAATGCGTTTTAGCGTCGATTCGTGACTTAAGGAGGTTACTAACTGGGTCGTTCTTTCCTGCACCCGTTGTTCTAGTTGCGTATACAGACGTACATTTTGTAGAGCGATCGCGGCAGCATCAGCCAGCGTTTGCAATAGATTGACTTCCTCTGTGGTTAGCAAATGCTCGGTTGCCCAATAAACACCGATCGCCCCGATCGGCTCAACCGAGTGAATCGGCAGCATTGCCAGACTTCTGACAAACGTAGGCCGATAATATTCTTGAGGAATGCGGTTGTCAGAAAAGATATCCGGAATCACCGCGGGCATTCGATTGAGCATCACCCAACCCGAAATGCAATTCTCAACCGGAAATCGTTGTCCCCGCCAGAGCGGGGCGATCGCCTCTTCATCGGCGTAATAGCAAAACTCTCCTTCTCGCAAGACAAAAGTTGAGCCATCTGCCCCAACTAACTGCCTCGCGGCACGACGAACCGCTGCTGTAATTGCCTCTAAATCACGGGCCGAAGCTAAGTGTTGAATCACCTGAACGAGTTGCCGCAATCGCTGGTTGAGATGCAACACCTCAGTTTCTGCCTGTAGGCGTTCCCCTTCTAAACGTTTCTGTTGGGTGATATCCAGAATCGTCGCAATCCGGTAAAGAGTCTGGCCCTGGTCATCTTTGACCGCTGTAACATTTAGCAGGATAGGAAACTGCGAGCCATCATGACGCACATGGACAGACTCAAAAGTTAAATGTCCAACTTGCTCGGATTGTTGGAGAATACGGATGCCATCCGCCTGATGAGTGGGTGGATATAGCTCCAGAATGGGTTTACCAATCATTTCTTCCACGGTATGGCCATGCATCCGCGCAAAAGCAGGGTTAGCTAATTGAATCTGTGTGCCTTGGCCAACCGCTAAGCCATGTTCTGTAAACTGAAAAATGTCTTTATACTGTTGCAGGGCAGCGAGATATTCATCTTTGAGAGCATTCAATCGTTCCGCTTCATGACGGGCTGATTGCTCTTGTGTTAACAATCGTTCCCGTTCTTGCTCGGCTAGTTTGCGGTCTGTGATGTCCATCAGAACGCCCATCATCCGTCTCGGTTGCCCCAATGAATCATAGATGGCTTGCCCCCTGCCCGCCACCCAGTGGATGCTGCCATTGGGATAACAGACTCGGTACTCTGCCTCGTAGCTGGTCTGAGTTGCTAGAGCGCTACGAACTAAGGCTTCGACCCACTCTACATCCTCAGGATGCACCCGCTGACGCCAAGTGTCATAGGCAACCGTCGATACACCTGGATTCAGACCCAACAGGGAAAAGTGAATTTCGTTCCATTCCACCTGGTTGGTAGACAAATCCCAACTCCAGCTACCAATCTGAGCAAAGTCTAAGGCTAACCGTAATTGCTCTTCTTTGGCTTGTAACGTTGCATCCGCTCGTCTGCGTTCGTTTTCGACGTGCTTGCGGTCGTCAATGTTGTGGTAATAAATCTCTAACCCTTGGGGTGATGGATAGGCATGAATTTCATCCCATCGCTGTCTGGGCTCATAAAAAAATTCGAAGTGGGCGGGGACTTGTTCAGCGATCGCCTGCCGATACTTCTGTTCACAAAGTGTTCCAACCAAGGCTGGCCAAACGTCCCACAGAGACCGACCCACGAGGTCTTGGGGTAAGGCCTGACTCACTCGTGCGGTTGCTTGATTGACGTGGGTGATGTGCCAATCTTGATCTAGAGCAATAAAAGCATCGGTCATCTTCTCCAGAATGGCTTCGGCTGGTTGTTGGAGAGCCCTAACTTCAGTATTCTTGGCAGAAGACGCAAAAATGCCCATCTAAAAGTCCCTAAGCGGAAAAAAATTGACGAGATCGTCAGCCACAAAAGAATGGAAGCCCTACCATTACTCTCCTTCAGTCTGACCATCGCTTGATTGTTTCGCAACTTTTTATGGTTCGTTTGATAACTTTATTTAGACTGGTTCAAGAATCTTCTTAAAGCTCGATTTAGTGTGTATCAGGGATTGTGCTGAGATACGTGTAATTTCATGCCATCAACTCTGTAACATTCACGCAGCATGATTTCTGACTGACAGATTAGGTTGGACGTTTCTGCCTTATTTACTGTGTGGGAGGCCACTACTCACAAAGTTTTAGGTCGTTTCAGAGATCGATTCCTACGAGAGAATCAAAATGCCTAGTGAGGTTAGATATACGCTGATTCAGCAAGCTCGAGCTTTAACGCCAGAGCAAGGAGGTCGCATTCCAGCGATCGCCCTGACGGCTTATGCGCGGACAGAAGCTCGGATTCGAGCCTTAGCTGCTGGCTTTTAGTCCCATGTGTCCAAGCCAGTAGAACCCATTGACTTGATTACAGGATTAGCCCGCTTAATCGTTTCTAGAACCTCAAAGCCGCGATCGCCCCTCCAGTTGCAGCTCTGATATCTCTAGATAACGTTGAAACGCCTGCAAGCTGCAGTGCTGGATATTTCTTGAAGCACCCGCAGCAGCACTCCGGCACTACTCATCCGGGTCCGAGCTGTGCGTCTAAAACTGTGAGTACTGGCCTCCTTAGCCCCAAGCGATCGCACGTCTCCCTCAAAACTTCATTGGCTGACTTCAGGTTAATGTGGCCTCGCCCGTGCCGTCCAGAAAACAGATACTGTTTGCTCCACCCAGATACGTTTCCAGATATCCCTTGAGAACTGCATTGACAGGAATCTGGCGCGTCTCTTGCTTTCCTTTAGTATTGGCTTTGTGGAGCGTCATCGTTGTCCTCACGCCTACTGCATCATAAGCATCTGGAGGTAAGCAAAACATTATAAGTCTTGAGAAGACGTATTTAGCTATTAAGAATGTGCTAAGCGCACCTTTTGCAATGTTTATTTTGCAACATGCCCTATCTGTTTATTTTGCAACATGCCGTATCTATATAAGTGGAGTATAAGTAGAGTACCGACGAAAACTATTTTGAGGAAATAACACTAAATTACACAAATATCAATTATGGATTCTCAGTAATTAGACTTTCTCCAATCTTTTTTATGCCTACGCTAGGCGGATTTATGAGTAAAACCGGAGGAGAAAACTCAAGTATCTTTTCTGATATGCACTTTTAAGTATGTACGTCTTAAGGTGGATGCTTCGATAAAAAATTGAAGGAGAATTATTAATGGTCGCAGTATAGAAGAGCACAATACCCATGATTGGTGTTATCAATTAGACCTTGGTTCTGTTATAATTTCTTAACAAAACGTAAAAAATCAAAAGTTAAGCCAGAGGCGGCCTCTTACCTCCAACCCCTGGCTTCGCTCCCAACTCATGATCAGGAGATTTAACTATAATGACATAGCACTAAAGCAGTCTACCTGCTGAGCAATAGAAATCTTTAAGCTATTGTCTATAGACCGTTCAATGATTGTAACGGACTTCTTTTTAACGTAGGGTTTGGTCCCTAGTTAGAAGTTAGCTCAATGTGGGTAGCAGCTTAAGCACAGTTACTGAATTTTTCTCTAGCATCTCCACTAGCTCTTAATTTTTAGACGGTAAGGGTTGATGCCAGATTCAACCAGTTTTACACATCTAACAATGTGGCGGTTTTTGCTGCGCCTTTTCAATCAGGGTAATTATCTTAAAGGTCATTGATGGCTGTTTTTTTACTATCTTTAACGAGTTTCTACTTGTATGTTGCTTGGCTTTTAGTAGGCTATCTCAACTTTCAAGAGCAACGAGACAAAATCCGATGGAGAGTTCATGTAAACGGCATTAGAGGCAAGTCCACTGTCACTCGATATGTGACTGCAGTGTTTAGAGAAGCTGGATATCACACCTTCGGTAAGACCACAGGTAGTGCTGCTCGCATTTTGCGTCCTGATGGTCGAGATTATGACTTTGGGCGTAAAGGATATCCCAATGTAAATGAACAGGTCAAAATTGTCAAAGACTTTAGCCGTCAGAAAGCAGAAGTAGCAGTGCTAGAGTGCATGGCTGTTAATCCTGTCTATGCAAAGTGGCTAGAAGACAAAGTGATGCGATCGCACATTGGCATTATCACTAATGTACGTTATGACCACCCTGAATATTTGGGAGAAACTTTAGAAGAGATCGCAGAATCTTTATCTAATACCATCCCGAGTAACGGAATTTTAATTACCGCCGAAGCTGACCCGAAGCTTCTGAACATTCTAGAGAAGAATGCTAAAAGCAAAAACTCTACAATGCGGGTTGCTAGTAAGGAAACGGTTGATCTAGCTGATTTAGGGGGCTTTGCCCATTTTGCGATTGAGGACAACATCGCGATTGGATATGAGATTGCCAAAATCTTGAAACTACCTAAAGATAAAGCCCTCAAAGCTATGCAACAAGCTGTAGCTGATCCAGGCGCTTTCAGTGTGCAATTTGTACCGTTTCAAGGATGTCAAATTGCCTGGGCAAATCTTTTTGCAGTGAATGACCGTGAGAGTTTCGTGGAACTCAGCGAAAAGCTGTTTAAGCAATATCCTGAATATCAAAGAGTTGTTATTCTCAATAATCGGCACGATCGCCCGACTAGAGTTGAGTTTTTTGCCAATCTAGCTAATGACTTGAACTTTAATCCTGTAGTTACATTCGGGGATTATGAGCAAGTCGTAAACGAAGTATTTAATCACGAACCCACTCGGGTTCTGAACTTAGGAAATTCCTCCAAATTCAAAAGTGCTTCTGCCGTAGATTTGCTAGCTCAAATTGTCTCAAAAGCTAATTCAGAGAAGATTCTGCTGATAGGCACCGTTAATATTCACACGCCTCAAGCTGAGACCATGCTGCATTACTTTGAAGGACAGCCTGAACTGGAAGCAGTGGCTAGCACTGAAATAGTTGAAGCAGAGAGAGTGAATGTTTGAACTTCCAAATACGCCTGAAATCCATAGGCTAGCACTCAATATTGGAGCTTTTGTAGCGATCGCCTATAAGGATCGTTATGGAGTCATACCAGGAGGTGTGATTGTTCCTGGGTTTATCATTGTTTTGTTTTTACTATCCCCAATTTGGTGCGTCACCAGCTTAGCTTTATCTTTCGCTGTCTACTTCATTTACAAGCGATTTTTAGCCCAAACTAGTTATAAGCGACGAACACCAATGTATATTTTGGCGTTTGTTTCCTTGGCGATCGCTAACTTGATCGGACTGATCTACATCAAACTCGGCTGGTTATATCCTTCATTAGATAGCTTGTCAGGTACTTTACTTCCCGCTGTGATTGCTTTCACTTTAACTAAGCAAAAAATGAATAAAGTGATCCGAGCGATCGCCGTAACTACTTTAGCAACGCTTGGTATTCTGACGGCTATTTATCTAGTTGGCTCATCTGTATTTAGCATAGACTTTGATGTACTTAGAGGTTATTATTCCAGCAAGGAAATCTTACGCATTCACTACCATTTGTTCCAGTTTTATAGTGCTTTGGCCGTGAGTTACTTATTCTATCGGTTCAAGGATGTGCGCTCAGGCGGTTATATGGTAGCGCCTGTAGCCGCAGCACTACTAATTAAACCAATTAGTGCCATCATTTTTTTGATTGGGTGCATCACCGTTTATTTAGTCGTTCAAGCCATTTGTCAGTTCACTTTATTAATTGGTCTAAAGCGTTACGTTGTAGCTTTATTTTTTAGCACTCTGTTTGTCTGGACAACAGAATTGTTGTTTATAAATTTTGGGTTTAATATACTGCCTTTTCAAGGAGGTAATCTTTTTGTCATCATTGCCATGATGTCTTATGTCAATGACAGCATCTTATATGCTAACAAAAAAGTTATAAACTACATGGTTTTGACTGTTTTAGCTGCTCTAATTGCTCTTTTTGTAGCTAACACAGCAGTCGTCTATTTAACTCCTCCGTCAACCAAAGCCCTATCCTAAGAACAACCCAGATTAATGAAGAAAAATAAGAGTATCACTGAGCAAAGACATCACGCCCGAGTCAGTGCGCCTGCTTTAGCAATTATAGACAACTACTCCTATAGTATTGAAAATTGGAGTATAGGTGGCTTTAAAGTTACTGGCTTTAATCAAACTGTAAAAACTGGTGATTGCTTTCCAATTCAGCTACACCTTAATTTGCATAAAGGTGGCAAAGAATCTACCAATATCCAAATTAGTACTCTAGTTGAAGTGATTTGGCTGTCTGCTCGTGAGGGTGAATTGGGTGCACAGTTTCTCAATTTGACGAAACTAGAAAAAGACTTATTGCAGAGTGCTATAGACAAGATAGATAAAGGAGAACTAACCCTTGTAGATCAGGGTGCTCAGCTTTCTGAGCCTAACTTTGGTAGCCCTCAATCGGCTCCAAATTCCTCTCCTGCTTGGCAGCGATTGCGATCGAAACGCGTACTTTACACCTTAATCTACCTGATGATTGGGGGCGTTTTAGGATTTTTTACCTTACGCGCGGTCCATAATTCATTAGTAAACTTACAGATCAGGTCTGCGATCGTTGCTAAGCCTACAGGGCCTGTAGTCGCACCGGTCGAATCTGTGGTTGCTAAAGAACAGGGTGTTCTAGATGAGTTTTATGTTTATGAGGGCATGAGCGTCAAGCCAGGCCAACCGTTGTTTAGTACTAAAAATGACGAGTTGGCGGAAAGAGATATAGACGCACTAAATCGAGAAATTCAGTCGAGTCGGATAGAGTTAGCTGAAGCTCAGGCTGCTTTAAGGGAAGCGGAATTACTTAAGCAACAAGAGAGTGAAAAACTGGAATCTTACAAAACTATTAGTCAAGCTGAACTTGATTCTGCTCAGGCTGAAGTGACTGCCGAAACCGCACAATACCAAATAGAAAAAGATAACTTAGAACGATTTGCCACTCTCTTGGGAGAAGGGGCAGTGAGCCAACAAGCTTTTGATGCAGCTAAATCTAAGTTTGCTGATGCAGAAGCCAAACTTAGAGAAGCCCAATCGCAATATAAAGTAGCTCAGATCTCAGTTGCTTCTGCTCAGAAGGGGAATTTTTATGATGGCGATAGTTTAGTTAGTGATCTCCCTCGCCGTAGTGCTGAAGTAGAAAAGCAGCGTCAACTTGCACAGATCGCATTACAGAAAGTTAATGAGTCAGAACGGATGCTCAACCAGCGAATGCAAGCACTGCAAATCTCGCAGCCGCAAAGGCAGTACCTGCAACAGCCTTCACCAAATCAACCTCTGTTTTCTCAAAAAGCATTTTCTGTGGTCTACAAAGCTCCTTTTCCAGGTTCGATCCTAAAAGTGACGAAGTTAGCAGGTAATCCAGTTAGACCTCGGGAAACGGTGATGGTGCTGCAACGGGAACAAGCCCCACCCATGATTGATGCTTATCTGACTCCAAAACAGGCTGAAGAAATTATCGTTGGTAGTCCTGCCACAGCTCTTATCCCTGCGGTCAACAAGGAGTATCAGGCCCGCGTGGCAAAAATTGATCAAGCAGCTCCAACATCCGATTCTGCCAACATCCCTTCAACCTTAGGTTCAGAAATGCGATCGGTATATGTCCAGTTAGCGCTTGATAATCTGTCTCCAGAAGATAGCAGTCGGCTGGTTGCAGCGAAGGGAATGCCTGTAATTCTGAGCGTCCCTAAGCAGACAAATATTTTTAATCGTTTAGCCTTTTGGCTCAAGTAGTTCATCAAATTTGGTCCTAAATTCTAGTTCTGCAAAGCTTGCATTCGCCTTGAATGAATCAATAGGTCACGGTTTAGAACTAGCTCAACATCACACTTGCCTCAAGTGGTCTGATAAGCAGCGGATTCGGATGATTTAGCAAGATCATTGGCATGTTATATGCGTCAATTCTGTGTTGTAGTATTATCGATCGCCCTGTTGTGCTCAGGATGTAAACTTACTGCTCCGCTAGCCTCATCGCCTCCGAAGCAAGTCATTAAAGGTCGCGTTATCAGCCTAGAGGGAAATCCCGTCAGTAGCGCATTGGTAACCACGTCATCTGGGCAAACCAAAACTGATTTAGATGGTTGGTTCCAGCTTGCAGCCACCCAAGCCGACCCAGAATGGGTCACAGTCAAGCATGCAAGCTTCATCTCACGGACAAGAGCCGCTGCTCCTAGCGCCCCCGTTCTCGTGCGCTTAACACCTGATGATGGTCAAACCATTTCTCTGCATTTTACAGGGGATGTGATGCTGGGCCGTCGCTTCTACGATCCAAATGAAGATGGTAATACCAAAGATGGTCTCCTACAACCCAATAGCGGCGTCGATGAGCACAAAGCACTGCTGAGACATGTACAGCCGCTCCTAGAGAATGCAGACCTCACGATCAGCAATCTGGAATCGCCCCTGACGGACAAGCCTCATCTTGACTCTAGGGTCCGCCGTCCTCCTCAGTTCCATGCCACTAAAGACTATGTATTTGCCAGCGCCCCGGTGACTGCCAAGGCTCTGCGGCAGAGCGGGATTGATGTGATCGGTCTGGCTAACAACCATCTCTACGATGCGCTGGAGCAAGGTATCAAGGACTCTCAAAACGCACTCAACCAAGGAGGGTTTTCACCAGGGAGTGGGTACTTCGGCGCAGGTTTATCCGAACAGCGGGCTTGGGCTCCTGCGATCGCTACTGTGCAGGGCCAAGCGATCGCCTTTCTAGGCTGCACCACCATTTCCGGCGCAGAACATCCGCTGAACTATGTGGCATTAGATGCTCAGAATAAAGGGGGTGCGGCAAATTGCGATGAAGCGCAGATTCGCAACTCCGTGAAGTCTGCCCAGGCCAAGTACAAAACTGTGGTTTTCATGATTCATGGCGGCAATGAGTATCAGCGCACCCCTAGCGAAAATGTCCGTCGGCTAACGGCTGTAGCTCGTGAAGCTGGTGCCACCCTGGTTATTAACCATCACCCCCATGTCGTCGGTGGCTTCAACTGGAATGACTCATCGCTCGTATCTTGGACTTTAGGCAACTTTCTCTTCGACCAAACCGTATGGCCGACGTTTGAGTCTTACTTATTAGCAGTGCATCTCCGCAATGGCAAAGTGGTGCAGGCCTATACTGAGCCGCTGATGATTGAGGGCTACGTGCCGAAAGGAGTCACTGGAGATCTGGCTGACTTTGTGGCTAGGGGGGCCGCAGGACGCGATCGCGGACCTTTCTTAGTCGAAGATGGCGCAATGGTAGTTGACGTGAACAATCGGAGGGTTTCCCAGGATGTCAAGCTACCCATCAAAGCGGGCTCCGGAAAAAGCCAGATTTTTCGCGCAGCTCAGGGATGGGCGATCGTCAACTTTTCTGGAGCAGGAAGTCTAAGGCTTGGTCGAGATCTACTGTGGGTGGGCGATTTTGAAGATGAGATTGCTGATGACCAACACCAAGGCGGAGCCCTCTGGGAGTTTGCAGGGGTTGATAAGTTAAAAGGAGCTGACTATGCCTATGAAGGCAAGGTAGGAGCCCGTCTCCAACGAAAAGGTTTTAACGAGTCTGAGGTGGTTCTGTCCCCGTTGCATCGTATTTTAGTAGACTCTGGCTCAGAGCTATCGATTGTGGGAATGGTGCGCTCTCGTAAAGATGTACAGTCTAGCTTACAAGTCAGCTGGTACTCCTACACCAAAGGGAAATCTCAGGCACAGCAAATTCAACCGCTCTTCGTCAAACAAGACCAGACATGGACACCTTTTCGCCTCGATGTGAAAGTACCGCCCAACACAGTGGCCCTTGGTCTCTTCTTAAGGCTGCAACCTCCCAAGCAGGGCGATGACACCGTAGATTTCGACAATATTCGAATCATTAAATGGGACACTAAGGGTACGCCCTTCAGCCCACTTTATAACTATGTGCAAGCGACTGGAACTGGGGAAGTGGTCCTGCGCAAAGATTTTCTGCCAGGAGCTGAGTTATGGGCCAAGGACGATGCTCCATCTAAACTAACTTTGTTACAACAGTAAAAGTGAGCAAACAACTTGCGACCTACTCAAAATGAGAGGTTACAACAGTGTGACAAAATGGCTATTAATACTGGTAACGCCCCTTCTAGTGCATTTACTTGCTCATATAGAAGCCTATTCCCGTGAAACACCATTTATCCCTCAGTTGCTTCAATCTCTGAGCAGCAATGAGTCAGCGCTTTCATCTGGTGAGCGATTAACCCAAAGTAGAGTAAAAGATAAAAGTGAGCTACTAGACACCCAATCAACTGTTGCACTTCATTCAGTACCGCGCGGTCAAGGGTCCAAAGCTCTGCTGCGCGAGGCTAATCGAGAACTGAAAGCTGCTAAAGCATCCACCTACTCTCATAAAACTCAAGTTAATGAAGCGCTTGGTCAGTTTAACTATGACTGTTCAGGCTTCCTCAAGTATGCGATCGCCCGCAGCGTCCCGGAAGCGCTCCGTTCTCTACAAACAGCAACAGTTCGTCGTCCCTTAGCCAAGCACTTCGTTGGGTTTGTTACATCTCTCCCCTCCGGAAAAGTCGTAGGCCGCTGGAAACGGATTGAGCGAGCCACTGACCTTGCCCCCGGCGATATTATTGCCTGGTTGAAGCCGCCTACGGTAGTTTCAGACAATACGGGACACGTGATGATCGTCCGAGCTGCTATTCGGCAGCACCCGAAGCGCTCGAATGAAATCATTATCCCCATTATTGACTCAACGGCGACCCGCCACGGACATAGCGACTCTCGCCACAAGGCAGCAGAGACTGGCCTTGGAACCGGAAGTATTGTCTTGGTTGTAGACGATAGTGGCAAAGCAATTGGCTACCGCTGGTCTCGTTCTGAGAACTCCCGCAGGCATACTACTAAGATAGCCTTGACCCGTTTGGAGTGATTGGAAAGTTAAATTTGGAGAGACCCAAGTGACTATCAAAAAAGGGGTATAAATTGACGAGGCTGAAACGACCTTAAATCAGGGTGGGAGTTATGAGTAAAGACCCTATCAAAAAAGGGTCCTTTTTTGATAGCCTTGCTGCATGAAACAAACTATTTGTGCCCTATACCTTCGAGTTTCAACTGTCGATCAGGGCCAAGATACTGATAACCAGCTTTTGCAACTTCAAGAATTTTGCGATCGTTAGCTGGCGTTACTGGGTATTGGAATTACTAAAGTCTGAGCTCACTGAGGAAATAACCACCGTTAGACTTTGCCAAAGGATGACTCCACAAGCCTAGCTGAGCTAGTCTGTGAGCTAATGACTTTTGC
>NZ_JACJPK010000004.1:0-3232 GCF_014696035.1 Trichocoleus sp. FACHB-262
ATGCCATTGAGATACATTTTGATGCACAGTTGCTTGATGTCATCGGAGTAAGCCCAAGGACGGTAAGACTCGAGAAATTGGCGACCACACTGCTTGCACTGATAGCACTGTCTTCCGCGACGGTGACCGTTTTTAGCCGTGTGAGTGGAGTGACATTGAGGACATTTCATACCTTCATTGTGCCAAAGCCAGCATTACTCTTTCAGCAACGCCGACCGTAGAAGTGGAGGTACTTGGGCTGAATCAAGGTTGTGGCGGTAGTCATGACTCATACTCCTGGAGGGGCTTAGTTTTGAGAGGAAATAAGTGCTGCATGCCCTTCTCGAAGGACACGTACAAGTGCTGGTATTCCTGTTGGTTCAAGTGCTGGTTGTCTCGCAGCTCGATGAGCAGTTGCTGCATGGCACGGCTGGGATTGGCCCAAGTGACGAAGTGCACAGCCGCCTGAATCGCATCAGCCGCGAAGGCATAAGAACTCTGGATGGTGGCAAAGTTCTTGCCTCTGGGGTGCTTGGCCTGGGCAGTCCAGCCTGCTGCGTCGAAGGTGACCCGGATGAGCCAACCACGGTAAGGAAACTCGATGGCATCGTTAGTCATGGCTGTGCTCCCGGTATAGTTGGAACTCTTGAGTCAGGTCAGGCTTGCAGACAGGTTCTTGAGCCAGGGCTGCGGTTTCCTGGGCGATTTTGGCTTCAAACTGGGCTTTGCGCTGAAGCTTCTGCTGGATCTCTTGAGCTGGGAGGTTATAGCACTTGAAGCAGATTTCGCCCCCGTAGGTGCCAGAGTCGCTGTAGAGAGCGGCAATGACGCTAAACGGCTGAGGGCGAGAGTATTCGTCGCAGATGGGGCAAGAGCCGAACTCGACCCAAGCACCCAAGCGAGTGAGCTTGAGTTGCATGGCTCAGTCCCCCATCACAGAATGAATGGCGGAGTCGAGAATGCCGAGGTCATCAGCGGTGTAGACATTGACCATGCGAGTGGTGCCCCCGACGAATTGCTCACTCTTCTGAGGAGGGCGACCGTGACGAGCACGATAGAAGGCAGCGGCAACCTGACCGATTCTGAGCAGTTGCTTGGTATTGGGGTTGTATCCCAAGTCAAGGCAGCGGTCTGAGATAGGGACTTCTAAGCGTTTGGCTTGCTCTGGCTCTGCTGCGACTGCGGCTTCAATAGTTAAGGTTGAGTCAGCAGTCAGCAAGCGCTCTTGCATCAGCAGGTTCATGAGCTGATCTTTGAGCAGCATCTTTTGACGGTCATCGAAGCCGCCGAGCTGGTTGCCGATCTCTACTGCTTCTTTGAGTACGGTCAGGCGATCGGGTGAGGGGAGAGCAGGAACTACGCTTTCAGTTTCTAGCTCTGGTGCTTGGCTGGGAGTCTTGCCAGTGTTCATCCACTCAAACACCCATTTGCTGACTAAGACTGCAAATTGAGGGCTACACCATTGAGCGCAATGAATTGCGACTTGTGGGCTTCCCCAGGTCCCTTGTTCAGCGTTTGCACCACCCTTTTTAACTTGAATTAGGGTCGATATCGGATATCCGTTCCTCGCTTGCGAGGTCAAGTCTTACTTTTTGATAACCCATTTGCCTGGCAAAATTGAAGAGTAGTTGAACCATTTTCAAGCCCCATCCTTATCCTCGATATTCCTGAAAAAACCACATTCGCTTGAGTTCGCAGATTTCATCATCTAGTTTGCGGATGGCTCTGGTTCCAACGACTCGTTCATTGTCCAGTAGCACTAGAAACAAACCTTTATTATCGAAATAATGCGATCGCACAGGCGTGAGAAAAAACTTGAGAATAGGGCACGTAATTCACCGCCAGAACATTAGTTGGGAGATCCTTTAAGGGTGGATTGTTGCCCGTCAATAGCACCGCACGACGGTGCAGTGGTTTCACCGCATTGAGACTTTCCTGGTAGAAATTGCCCGCATTCATCACTATTCTCTGCCCAGCAGGTTGCGGCTGACCAAAAACAGAGGAAAACAGGGCTACAACAAGATAGGGAGAAAACTTATCTCTTAAAGAGGGATTGGCGTGAACGGGAGACAAACCCAGTTCTTGACGAAGTTGACGAATGGGATCTGCCCAGGAGTGACTCACCCATTTGGCAAAATTGAGTACCCCTCGGTTCACGATCGGTCCCAATTTGTAGAGCTTTGCCAGAGCCGGAAACGGGGTTAGAACGGGTGGATCATAGACCGAAAAAAACGACATAGCAACCATCGCACTCGAAGCCCAACGCATTTCCAGTTTCTCTGCGACCAATGGCGTTGCGATCACCCCTTCCCCTGAGCAGATAAAGTCTGCTCCTTTGGCACCGTTGAGCAAGTCGGCATACATTTCGCGCAAACTGGGATTTACCCACTGGCGCGCCATGTATTCTTGCCCTGTTTTGAGATCCATCATCGGCGCCATTTCCTGCGGGTCGTTCATGGCGGTGAAATTGGGGCGCATGGGATGAAACTCAAAGCTCAATGCTGCCAATTTGAATTGATACACTTGATGTGTGACAAACACCACCTCATGCCCCCGTTGCCGCAGTTCAAGAGCGATCGCAATCATGGAATGGAGATCTCCCAGGGTTCCCAACGTTGTGACAACAATGCGGCTCATTTGCTTTCCTCCCAATTAGTCACATTTCAGGATTTCTTGACATTTCAAGCAGTTTCCATATTAATCAGATTACGTAGGGATACCACTGGCAATCAACAGATTACTCCTCTGGAAAAGGCTTGAGAGCTTTGGGTGCGATCGCACCCACATTATCATTGCTCACTCACAAAGATTTGAGAATCAACTGCGTTACTTGTTCTGGATAGTTAAGCTCGTGATGTCCTTCCAGAATGGTACGCATTGCCATGAGTGCCGTTCCTAAAACCAGATCGATCGCGGCTTGTGTACTCTCCACCCAAAATCGCTTCAGCCAGATTCCCACTTCCAGTCCGACATCAAATCTCGTTCAATCGTTTCACTCAAAGGGGCGTTAACTCTAGTTCAGGCATTGTTCCCTGAACTTTCACAAAAGTGGCGTAGTAGTAATGTAAGCAGCTGATCTGTAATGATCGAAAGGGCAACCTGAGTATCGGTTATCTGAGGGTAGGTAGATATGTTATTGGGGCGTTGCACAAAGAGCGAATGATTTAGACAGGAACCAGTACTTTCCAATGTCTCAGATAGTAGGTCAATAAGCAAATAGAGGCTTCCAGCATCTCTTGTGACTTGGAATAAC
>NZ_JACJPK010000040.1:0-6122 GCF_014696035.1 Trichocoleus sp. FACHB-262
AAAATTTACGATCGCCATAGGGGAGTCAGGAGAGATGGCGATCGCTCAATTACATCCTGGATAAGGCTTTTTGTGATTATTCTACTTGTGAAGAAAGATGTGACAATGCATAGCCATCCGCAACCCGAGCGGCTACCTCCATTAAGCCATTTTGCAGGGCTGGAGCCTGTCCATTGCGGCATCTGCCACCTCTGCGCTACCCGCTGGCTTCAGGCAGTGGTTTGATTGGGCCAAAGCGCAAGGACGGGTGCTGGCAGCAACCACAATCGACGGGGTTCATCACACCCTCCATGTGGAGCAGGGATGGCTTCCTACTAACCAACTCATGCAACAGCTCCCTACAGATTCCTAGGGCGAGCGATCAATTCCTCACCTCGTAAGCAATCTGACCTTTAATCCCTTTCTAGGGTCTTGTGGTTGAGGCAGCTTATTTTTCCCGTTCTTTAGAAACTTGCAATACCCTACAATGTAGCTTCGCTCTCTGGGTTAATTAGCACATGAATCATTGGTTTTCTACGGCCCGTTTTGGCATGTTTGTCCATTGGGGACATAGTTCTCAACAAGGCATCGAATTATCTTGGCCTCTGGTTGGGGGGGTGTTCAGTCTCCCGTTCTGTGGCAATATGCCTATTGAGCAATATCATGCCACTGCTCTACACTTCAATCCCCAACACTATAATCCTGCTGCTTGGGCGCAACTCGCGAAACGCTTAGGGATGCAATACGTGATTCTCACAGCCAAACATCATGATGGCTTCGCTCTATTCCATACCCAGCAGTCCACGTTCTCCATTCAGCACACCCCTTATGAGCAAGACATTGTACGACAGTTTGTTGAGGCAATGAGAGATGCTGGATTGCACGTTGGGTTGTACTTCTCTCTGATTGATTGGCATCATCCTGACTATCCAGCCTTTACAGAAGCAGATAAACCTTATCGCTTTGGACAATACCGTCAACCGACTCCTGAGCAGTGGGAGCGCTTTATTACCTTCATGTTTGCTCAGGTACAGGAGTTGCTCACTAACTATGGCCCCATTGATATTCTCTGGTTCGATGGCGGCTGGGAACGGACTCCTGAGCAGTGGCGGGTTCAAAAACTGTATGAATTAATCCGATCGCTTCAACCGGAGATTTTGATCAATGATCGCTTGCCAGGATTTGGCGATTTCGCCACTCCTGAGCAATTTATCCCACCCCAACCCTTAGCGGGAGCCTGGGAAACTTGCATGACTATCAATGAAAGCTGGGGGTATAACGCTGAAGATACACACTTCAAATCTCCTCGGCAATTGATTCACACTCTTTGTGAAGTTGCTAGCAAAGGTGGGAATCTGCTCCTGAATATCAGTCCAATGGGCAATGGAGAAGTTCAGCCAGAACTGATGGAACGATTGACAGCGATCGCAGACTGGATGGCAGTCAACCAGGAGAGTATTGTGGGCACAGAACCCGGGTTAGAGCCTTGGCAATTTTATGGCCCTTCAACCCGTCGAAAGCAGCGTCTTTATCTGCATCTCTTGATGAAACCGTACGACACAATTACAGTACGCGGCATTCCGATTCAACAAGTCAAAGGCATCCAGGTACTCGCGACTGGCAAGGCGTTAAGATATAGCACACGATGTGCAATTTCAGAGTCGATCCTCAATCCAAATCCTTTGGGAGAGCTGACTATTGAGGTCCCCGAAGCAGTTCTTGACCCCTATGCCACAATCCTAGCGGTAGATATGCGCGAATCAGGTTTGAGTTGAATTTGAGGGGTGTTCTTGCACTTGTGAGCGGCAATTGGATTGCAGAGGCCTTCTGCGTCTCCCTTGGAGCAACACCTGCCACGCAGCGGCCACTCAAAACACCCACCTGATCCGTTTGCTGCCCATCTCCTTAACCTCATGACGAGCGCGATCGCAAATCAATTCAAAGCTCAAAATGCGAAAGGGCTAGTGAGTGCGGTTTTGCTTTGTTTTGACAATGATTGAGGCTAAGATTTTGAGCAGTTCTTGCGTTTCTACTAGCAGTGGCAGCAAGCGAGATTCTGGCACAATCTCAATCGCAATTAACAGTTTGAGCCAATATTGCGTTTCTCTCGCTTCCTTGAGCGCAATTTCCAGCTTGGGTACGAAATCAGCACTGCTTTGAGCTGCTTGAGATCTCTCTACATTCGCCCCAATCGAGGTTCCAGAACGAATCAATTGCTTCGACAATGTGCGAGCAACACCAGGATTTTCATCCAGAACCCGACACAGCTTCACGATGCGCACCGCAAACTCAAAAGTTCGTTCTGTGATCCGTTGCGGCTCAGACATAACCGGTTTCAACGCTCAATACTCTATGATCTCGCGATCGTTCAATTCCATATCAAGCAAACCTTTGATGATCATTCTATTTGGGGAAAGATATATGACAACGCATCACTTTTACATTGAGCCGCGATCGCTCGGCCACAGACTCAACCAACATATCAATTATTCTACATACGTATAAATATAGAGCAATAGACAGCTTCTACCTTTTTTGAACTTTGAATTTTGAATTGGCAATGCATATGCAATGAACTACCCCGCCGCAAGCGGACGGGGTATCAGCATCAAAAAAGAGTCAATTGCTCATCTCTATGTAGCTGAAGATAGTCGTTGCCCTGAGCTTTAACATATTTGGCAATCATGCTTTCATCACCATGTTTGCCGACTGTGCTGGCAAAGTAGCCATCACTCCAAAACTCTCCACCCCACAGCTGTCGTTTCACCTGAGGGCATCGCTTGAACACCTCACGTGCCGTCAAGCTTTTGAGCATCGTCACCAGTTTCATCACACTGTAGCTTGGCACCGACTGCACGAGAAAATGCACATGGTCTTTGTCTACCCCGATTTCCACGAACTTGATCTCATAGCGCTTTTCAATCTCTAAGCACACCTCTTGCAAGACTGCATCAACTTGTTCATCGAACATCGCCTGACGATACTTAGCTGGAAAGACAAGATGGTATAGCAAAACCGTGACGTTATGGCTTTTGTGGATGTACTCACTCATCTGTGCATTTTACGCCGCAGAGCGACGGGGAATCGACCCGCAGAGATTGAAGATGCCGAGGGCAGCAACAACTGCCACACAAATGCCGCACAAAACTTCCATCCTTATTCAGCTACGCCCATATTGGTGCTTGGGCTAGCGCCTATCCAAAAGCTATAGCATGGGCATCTCTAGGTGTTCGTGATCGGGCCGCACAGCAGAAAATTGAAGTGAATTTTGATGCTGACTTGGAAGCTGAACCACCATCTCAGTGGGTAGCAGACCTAGACCAATTCATCTTTCGTGGCAGTCGATTTATGGAAGAAGTCGTCTTTTTCTGCCAGAGGAGCGCCACTCTCATCCTTGCGGATCTCATCGAAAACTTTGAACTGAATAAAGTGAGCCAGCAGTTGCATTGGCTACTTAAGTTAGGGTGTGTTACTGATCCGGATGGGAAGCTCCCGTTGGATTTGCGAATGACATTTTTTGGAAAAAAGGAACAGGCCCGTAGCTGATTAAAGCGAATACTTCAGTGGAACCCTGAATGCAACGGGGGCAAATCATCCACCTGACGCAGTACCCAACTCTCGACGGCAACATCATTGAGATCCCCACTACAGGTCTGGCACTGCAAAACGTGGTGCACAACCACCTCATCCACTTGTTCGCTCCACTCCAAGGTGCTGCCCTGATGTCCGCTTTGCCCACCACTGGCCCGTTCACCCCTTGGACGAAGGCTTTTGGTGCGTTTAGCAAACCCATCTCCCGAAGGTGGTTTGCTACTATTTCGGCTGTCCTTCTGACGTTGGTTCTCCAATGCCTCAAGGCAAGTTTCCAGTTGGCCAATCCGCTCCAATAATCCCTCAACCAAGGCGATGACTGCATCCTCTCCTTGGGCGTAAACCGCACGGATCTCCTCCCGGTTAATTGGGTTTGAAGGATTTGGCTAGCTCATCGCTTCTGGATTCAATGAAAGCTCAATCCTCCAATCCTATAGGCTTGCTACTCATACCCTTTGAAATATCCCTAAAAACTTAAACCTGAGTAGTTACACGCCAATTTAGGAATGCAGTCGCTACTTAAACGTCAACTGCTGAAGTTCCTTTTGATTCCAGTTGCCTAACCTGGCAGCAGCTTCGTAGGTGCTTTGCAAGAACTCTAACAACGTCTGATCGGGTGACTCTGCCTCACGGACAGCGTCATAGGGCAAAATAAATTCACCCAACTCTTTATTGTAAAATGCAGCATCGGGACGAACCTCAGCCTGCTTAAACCCATCGGGTTCTGGGTACGCATAGGAATAAAACGCTGGGTATGATAATCCGGCTCCGGGCCAAAATCCGGCACTACTGACTTCCTGAGAATAGGCTTCCTTTGCCACTACATCCGGCAAATTCGGCACCCCTCCCGGATGCTCAGGAGCCGATCGCCCCGAAAAGCGAGTCACTGCTAAATCAAAACTCCCCCAGAAAAAATGAACCGGACTAACCTTGCCGGAAAAATGGGAGCGAAATTCTCGAAAGACGCGATCGGACTGTAGCAACACTCGCCAGCATCGATTGGCATAATCCGCATCATAAGCAGCATGGGTTTCATCCTGCTCAAATCGAATTGGGTCAGGGACTTCATTCGGTTTGGTGTTAATCGTGATGTGAAGATCTAATTCTCTCAGAGTTTCCATCACAGTCTGATAAAAATCAGCAACAGAGCGGGGGTAGAGTGCGATCGCTCGTCTTGCCCCTTCGCTGGTTTGAATCAGCAGCTCATGATCAATGAAATCAAAGTCGATTTGAAAGATGCGGCTACCATAGGGAATCGTGGAAGTGGTCAGTCCCCGAACGGTTAAATAGAGGGGAATATGCCAGGAATGATTAATCCAAGGAGTTTGGGCAAATCGGATTTTGCCGATGATTTGCGTCCACATGTGCAAGGTGGTATAGGTCTCTTGCCATGCGTCCAGGGGTAAACTCGGCCAAATATCCGTTGAGGTTAGGGTAGGCTGATTTGACATCGTGGTTTCCTCGCGAGTAGAAAAGGGGCGCGTGATCAATAGTTCTTCTGTTGTTCGTCGGCAAAACACCACAGCCATTGTTCTCCCAATTCGGCTGAACTGATCACCGCATGTCCACTTTCTTCATAATGACGGCGTGCGTGCTGATTTTTAGATGAGTCGCAGCACAGCATTTTGCCGCAGGTTTGACAAATTCTCAAGTGAACCCAGCGATCGCCAACTCGCAGGCATTCCTCACAGCGGAATACCGGGTAATTGGCTTTTGAAATCATAGTCTCTAGCGTCAGTTCGTTCAGGTGTTGACAAGACATGGAGGATTCCTGTGAATGTGCAAGATATGTACTTGATCAAGCGGGATACAGCCATTTGCGAAAGAGTTGAGTGAGGCGCGGCATAATCACGTAGGTCAGCAGGGCAACCGTTAGACCTGTAACCAAAAAGGTTCTGAGCAATACCGGAAGCCCAGCTAGGAGCGGTACTAGCAAACGATTGAGAATAGATATCGTAAAAAACACTCCCAGCCATGTCACGACCGCCATTTTGTAGCGCGGAGGTGGAGCTTTCATGGGTTTGTTGGGAAGCGTAAACCAGGTTTCCAGACCCGTTAGAGTTTGAATGGTTTCAGGCTTTTCAATCAAGGGCTGCAACCGCTCCAACCAGTCCTGCCGCACACTGGATTCCAGCCAAGTTTTGAGGTTGTTGTAATGATCAAACCTGACAATTGCCACATACTCAGGATGAGCGTGATCACAGGGTCGGATCACACTCACTCCTAAATGTCCCTTAAATTGGTGAGCAGCCGTCGCAATTCCATGCAACCACTCCTCATATCCTTGCTCACGCCCAGGTCGAATGAAGTGAGAAATGATGGCTGTCACCTGGTGAGTTTCTTCATCTGTACCGGCTACCAGTGGGTCTAGCATTGGACATGACCTCAAAAACTCTAGCTACCAGAAAAGTAATGATTGTTAATGCGCGATCGCGGCTTGTAAGGCAGATTGGGCATTAGCGATCGCCAGATTCCGGGCTTCATCCCCAAGATTAAGGCTATCGGCATAGACGAACTCAATATCCGTGATACCAATAAACCCAAAAATGAGT
>NZ_JACJPK010000041.1:0-17592 GCF_014696035.1 Trichocoleus sp. FACHB-262
TCCAGGTGCAGCCGCCACCCTCCCAACTGGGCAACTTGTATTGCCAACTGCGCCCACTTTTCACTTTCTCGCAGCGCTTGTTCGGCCTGCTTGCGCTGAGTAATATCGAGTGACACTCCTAAAACCTGGCGTGGCAAACCATCTGCTGTGCGGTTAAAAATAACACTTTGGGTGTATATCCAGCGTCCGTCACCGTTTGCGTGACGTGCTTGGTACTCAATGCTTGAAACCTCGTTATCTGAGGCAGAGCGGAAATTTTCTATATAGTTGAATATTCGTGCCAAATCATCAGGATGTACCAGAATTTCAAGGGCATTAGCCCCCATTGCCTGAACTTCTGCAGACGTATAGCCCAGCAAATCAGTAATTTGGCGATTGGTATAAACGTTTTGCTGCTGGATTAAGTCGTGTACAAATAGAACTCCGGGTACAGCTTCAGCAATCTGTTGATTGTAATGTTGGCTTTCTTGTAGTTGAGACTCGATCTGTTTTCGAGCAGTGATATTTTCAAAGGCAAACCCAATACAGTGGTTGGGTAAGGGAAACGCCTTCAGGGTATAAATTCCGGTAGAAACGCCATCTTCGCTATAGACGATTTCCCCTAAATCCAAGGATTGCCCTGTGCGAATGACCTCTACATATTGCTGCACAAGGGGTGTTTGTAGCAGCTTAGGAAAGCCCTCCGCCATAGTCTTGCCTACTAAGGATGCAAAATCTAACCCAGTCGCTTCTGATGCAGCAGGGTTTGCAATCAATAAGCGGAAGGAACCAGGATCGTTCACGTCTTCCAGTTGCCAAACAACAAGACCAACTTGCGTGTTACTAACCACATCTGCATACAGTTGCAGGTGCTGGGCCGCTTCTTGTCGCTCTCGTTCAGCGGTCACTTGTTTTGCCACCGCTAATCTCAGCTCTAATTCATCAACTACGATCGCAGCTAAATCTGTCAGGATTTCTAGCTGCTCCTGGGTCAGCGCATCGCGTGGTGTTGTATCGAGTAGACAGAGGGTACCTAGGTTAAAGCCGTCTTGAGTGATTAGAGGGGCACCAGCATAGAAGCGCAGAGTAGGCTCATTCTGCACAAACGGATTGCAGGCAAAGCGATTGTCTTGTCGAGCATCAGGGATGACTAAAACATCATTAGCCAACAGCGCCAAGTTGCAAATGCTATTATGTCGTGGCACTTCCTGCTGATTGAAGCCGTAGCAAGACTTAAACCAAGCTCTTGACTCATCGACTAAAGACACTAAAACCGTTGGCATCTGAAACAACCGTGCTGCCAGAGAGGTAACGCGATCGAATGCTGCTTCTGGTGGTGTGTCCAGAACGTTGTAGCGTCGAAGTGCCTCCAATCTCTTCGCCTCATTTTCTGGCAAGGAAATACTGTCGGTCAGTGATTGCGAGATATCGTCTGTCATGAACTTGAGTCAACGAGTGAATATAAAGAGCGAATGAGACGAGATTAGCCTTAGCTTATTTCAAGGTTTTCCAAAAAGCCAAAACACTTCCTCGCAAAGAAAAATCAAGGGATTGTGCCAACGTGAGGCTACTCCACTACTGCCGACGATCGCTGCCATGATTCAAACACTCTTGCAATAGACGAACGATGGCTGCGCTTCAGCTTTAAAGGCACTTGCAATCGCGTTTTGTAGTAATGCTTGGGTCTTAACTAGTATTTCCCTCGCCTCTGGGTCGCAGTATTAATGGCCCGATCCGATTAGTGACTTTATTGGGTTTGTTTCCCTTGCTGTATATGGTGGTTAACACATTTTGGCTCCCGCTCAATAAAGCGCTAGGCAAACTTCTAATCCCTTTATGGCAAAACTCGCTTTATGCCTATGTGATGCATGTGCCCCTGACGGTGTTGTGGTTTATGATTCCAGGTCTCACGACAGGAAGTGCCCTGGTGACAACGCTGTTGGCCCAACGGTAGCGTAGCTGCAACAAAGTGCCACGCGACGCTTGAAAGCTTTACTGGGTAAAAATTCCAGAAAAAATTTTATGATTTAGCTAAAACATCCCAAGAAATGGTCATTGATGGGCAAGTTTTCAAGCAAAAAGAGCCTGAAACCCTAATTCTCTCGTAAATTTTATGGGTAGTTCAGTCATCATTTACGGGTAAGTTGCAATTTTTCGAATTTTTTAGCTGCATTATTTGTCATTCAAGCGTTTCAGAGATCGCGTGGCACTTCGTTGCAGCTACGCTACCTTGGGGCCTAGTAGGGGTCAGCACTCACAGTTTCAGACGAACGGCTCTGACCAGATGAGCAGTGCAGGGATACCCCTGTGGATAATTCAGGACATATCAGGGCATCGTAGTTTGCAAGCGCTTCAACGCTATCTTGAGGTGTCAGAGCTGCAATTGGTGGTGGCGATCGCGAGTCAGGATACCTTGTTTTGGCTTGGAACTGGTGCCGTGAAGCGCGGAACTCCAATTCTTCTGGAGCAACTTGCTCTACTGAGTATCAAAGGTGCATTAGGTCTCTATTTATCCGGATGCAGTTGTGGGAAGTCTATAAACAGCGAGAGATGAATGTAAGATTTCCCTTTCTATAATGAAGCCCCGACAGTCCCCTAGAAATCAGGCCTTTCCACTACAGATCGTTCTTGTGGTGCCCTTTGTACTTCAGATTTTTGGGGCGGTTGGCTTAATCAGTTATTTGTCCTTCAAGAACGGCCAGAAAGCAGTCAATAACTTGGCCGAACAGCTAATTGATCGCAGCAGCGATGTGGTTAACGAACACTTGAACTCCTACCTTTCTGTCCCTCAAAAGTTGGGCCAGATTAATGCCTCTGCGATTCGCCAAGGGCTGTTGGATGTGCGTGATGGCGAAGCAACTGGTAAATACTTTTGGGAGCAAATGCAAGCGTATGACCTGACTTTCATTGGAATTGGCTTAGTCACAGGAGAGGGGTTTGGAGCAATTCGTTACGACGGTAAAACCGTGACCATTGACGATTGGAAGTCGCAATTGCCAGATAGTGCACGCACTTATGCAACCAATGACCAAGGCGATCGCTTGAGTGTGGTTGGAAGGTACAGCTACAATCACTTTACCGAAAGTTGGTATACCGCTCCCCTGAAAGCCGGTAAGCCCACTTGGGCAAAAGTTTATGTCTGGAATTCTCCCTACGGTCCCTATTTGGCAGCCTCCGCCGGTCGCCCTATCTATAATTCGCAGAATCAACTACTGGGTGTGGTTGATGCCGACATTCATCTGCTGAAACTGAGTGACTTTCTGCGCAGTTTAGATATCAGCAAGTCCGGGCAAGTGTTCATTGTGGAGCGAGATGGCAACTTGATTGCTAATGCTGGCACAGAGAAGCCCTTTAGAAATAGCAACAACGAAGTTCAGCGATTGCAGGCGATCAATAGCCCGAACTCTACGATTCAAACCATTGCCAAGTACATTCAATCATTCAACGGGTTTCAGTCGATCAATCAAGACACGGATTTTCAAGTTGAAGTGCAAGGAGAACGATATTTTGTCGATGTTAGACCTTGGCAAGACCAGTATGGTTTAGATTGGCTAGTGGTAACAGGGGTGCCAGAAAATACTTTCATGGCCCAAATCAATGCGAATACCCGCACCACGATCGTCCTTTGTTTTGGGGCATTAACGGTTGCCTCTGTTCTGGGCGTCTTTACTTCTCGTTGGATTGCACGTCCTATTCTTCGGCTCAACCGAGCCAGTGAAGCAATGGCAGCAGGTGATCTGGAGCAAGCGGTAGAAGTCAGTAATATTCAAGAACTCAATACCCTCTCCCGCTCCTTCAACCACATGGCAGGACGGCTGAGGGAGCTGTTCACAGCTTTAGAGCACGGCAAGGAAGAATTGGAAGACCGGGTCGAAGAACGCACGGCTGAGCTCAAAAATACTCTGGCAGAACTACAGCGAACTCAAGCTCAAGTGGTGCAGAGCGAAAAAATGTCGAGCCTGGGGCAGCTGGTGGCTGGAGTCGCTCATGAAATCAATAATCCAGTCAACTTCATTCACGGCAACCTGACGCATGTGCAGGATTACACTGAAGACTTGCTAGAGTTCATACAGCTGTATCAGCAGGGCTATCCTCATCCTACTCCTGAGATTCAAACAGCGGCGGAAGAGATGGACTTGGAGTTTTTGCAAGCAGACTTGCCCAAAATGCTGGCCTCGATGAAGCTGGGAACCGATCGCATTCGGCAGATTATTCTCTCCTTGCGTAACTTCTCGCGGATGGATGAAGCGGAATTCAAGGCCGTAGATATTCATGAAGGCATCGACAGCACTCTGCTGATCCTGCAACATCGCATCAAAGCCAGATCCGACCGGCCTGAAGTGGAGGTGGTTAAAGACTATGCTCAGCTGCCGCTGGTAGAATGCTACGCTGGACAGCTCAACCAAGTGTTTATGAACATCTTGGTAAACTCACTTGATGCAATGGACGAGAAGCATGCGAAGTGTACTGATCAAGAGATGAAGGATAATCCCAACCGAATTGCTATCCGCACCTCCATGATGGAGGCAGAATGGGTAGAAGTGGCGATCGCGGACAATGGGGTTGGCATTGCTCAAGCGGTGCAACGACGCATCTTTGACCCCTTCTTTACGACGAAAGCGTTGGGCAAAGGAACTGGCATGGGGATGTCGATTAGCTATCAGATCATCACTGAGAAACATAATGGCAAGCTGGAGTGCTCTTCAACTCCTGGAGAAGGAACTGAGTTTAGGATTCGAATTCCTTTGTACGCAATCGATATTCATAAGAAAATTTAGCTGAAATCCATATCAGACGAAGCTTTCACCCGTTTGACTTTTAGTAAAACTGTCAGAATTAGAACCTGAAATGCGGAGCAGTCAATACTTTCAGGCTTAGCGTTGTTTTTTGTTCCGTTCATAAAACTACCCATATAGCGGTTCCCTTTAGGGAAGGCAGCACGAGCTACACGAGCCGTTTCTTCGGGGATAGGATGAACAGCTTGAGGTTGAAGCGGCATAGATAAACCCTCCTCAAGAAATGGTCTTTCTAAGATTTTCTCTCCCAAGCTTGGGGTAGACCTGGGTAACCCAGCATTTCTTCAAAACAAGATTTTAGTGAGTGATTGATTTTTCTCTGGTCGATTTGCCAACAGCATCGTATCCTGTCTCAATCCCTAGCAGGAATGGCATCTTGATATACATCAGCAAAGCCACGATTAGCGATCGCCAAACAGTAATTCAATCAGAGCTTCCACTAGGCGATCGAAAGTCATATCCAGGATGTCCTTGCCTTGCAGCATCTCCATCATTTGATAGTAGTAGCTCAATGTTCCAGAAATAATCCAGGCCACGGCTTCTGGGTCTGAACTGCAGAGTTGAGGAGCCGCTTTCAGAAGATGCGCTGAGACTTCCAAACCCGGTTTTTCAAACTGCTCGACGTAGAACCGAGCCAGGTCAGGAAATCGTCCAGATTCCCCCACAATCAACCGATAAAAGTTCATGCGCATGGGGTCAAGATTTTCAGGAGTAATACTCTTCGCCGCTAGGATTCGTAGTTGTTCTACAGGGTCAGTCGGTAGCGGCTCTGAGGCAAACACCTGTTGGAGATGCTGCTCAGCCGTGTATTGCACGATCGCCGCAAATAGCTTTTCCTTACTCTCGAAGTAGCTGTAGAGCGTTTCCTTCGATACTCCTGCCGTTGCTGCAATCCGAGCCATGCTGGTCGCGGCATAGCCACCTTGCAAAAACTCTTGCAGGGCTCCTTGCAAAATTTGCTCTGCTTTGGCGGCTTGCTTAGCTTCTTTAGGCATCGTACGACCTGAACTAACACACTTATCGTACCGTACAGTACGGTCTCAAGACTACCTGATCGGGTGAATTGGCAATCAAGCCACTTAGACTACGATTTGAATTAATCGAACTAGACCGTTCGGTTCGGTTAATAACCGACAATTACTAAACCATGTGATTTCTTGGAGAAATCTGATGAAGACAGTCGTACAGCACGCCCAACCTAAAATCCTTGAATCTGGTCAAGGGGATATGCAGTCCATGCTGACGCACACACTCGTATGGAAGCTGGCTGGAAACGATACGAACGGTCAGTACGCTGTATTTGAGATGATCGATGTGGCTCACGGAGAACCCCCATTGCATCGCCATCCTTGGGAAGAAACTTTCTACATCCTGGAAGGTGACCTCGAAATTACGTTAGGCAATCGTCAGCAAGTTGTGACAGCAGGTGCAGTGAGCCACATTCCTGCCAATGCGGTGCATACCTTTAAGGTGCTCTCTGCGAGCGCTCGGGTTCTGGTGATCGTTTCACCTGCGACTGCTGCCGAATTCTATCGGGAAGTTGGCGAAAGAATCACCAGCTTGCCACCTGATCTAACGGTTTTACAAGAGATTTCTGCCAAGTACGGCTTGCGGTTTGAGTGACACCATGGGTGACACATGGAGGGAGAGGTAGAATGCTCATCCAAACGAGTGCACAAATGGCCATTAACGCACCCATTGAACGAGTGTTTGATGGGTCGATCGACTGTCAGAATCTGCCCAGGTGCTTCACAGGTTATCAAGCCATTCCTGCCATTTTGAGTGCAACGACGACCGATGGGCTATTACTCCACGCAGGTAGTACGCGCATTGTACAGAACAGTGATGGTTCTAAAATCACAGAACGCATTATTTCTCTGCAACGTCCTACCCTTCAAACCTACGAATTGCTAGATGGGCTCAAGCCGCCATTTTCATGGCTTCTACGTTCTGCTTCTGGCAAATGGTCATATCAAGCGATCGATTCAGGAACGCAGATCACCTGGCAATTTGAGTTTGAGATGCGGCATTTACTTGCCTATGTGTTCTTCCTGGCAATGGTCAAACATCCCTTTCAAACTGCCCAGAACATTTGTCTTGCCAATCTCAAGCGAACTATTGAAGATGTTGATTGAGGACTCAGTGATGAGAATTACGATTTTAACCACAGGATCACGAGGGGATATTCAACCGTTCCTTGCCCTGGGACAAGGGCTCAAACAGGCGGAATATCAAGTGAAGCTCGCCACCCACAACACATTTCAGGAGATGGCGCAAGAGTATGAACTAGCATTTGCTGCGATCGCAGGAGATGTCCAAGCCCTGATGGCAAGTGAGGCTGGACAGAACATGCTAAAGAGCCAGAATCCCATTTTGTTGATCAAGCAATACGCCCAAATGGTGCAACCGCTAGTCGCTCAAGCCATATCTGATTCTTGGGTCGCTTGTCAGAATAGTGATGCCATTATCTTCACAGCGACAGCAGTTTGGGGCTATGACATCGCTGAAGCATTAGGAATTCCCTGTTTTTTTGCCTCCTTAATGCCTCAAAGTTCTAACCCAGATTTTCCATATCCTTCGCTACCCCCAACATTGCATTTAGGCCGAACTCTTAATCGACTGAGTTATCCGCTGTTGATGGAAGGGTTTGGATTAATATTCAGGCAACCATTGAATGAGTTTCGTCGTTCGCAGTTACATCTTCCATCCATTCCCTTGGGAACGATTTACCGCAGACTTGATCATTTACCTACCCCTGCTCTCTACGGGTATAGTCCCTCAGTTGTGCCTCAACCAGCCAATTGGAGCGATCGCATCCAGATGACTGGCTATTGGTTTCTCGATCAAGCATCAGATTGGCAACCCTCCCCAGCACTTCTAGACTTCCTGGCAGCAGGCTCACCTCCTGTGTATGTCGGCTTCGGCAGCATGAGCGGAGAGGATTCTGTACAGTTCACTCAGATTATCCTGGATGCCCTCCAACAAACGGGGCAACGGGGCATTTTGCTCACAGGCTGGGGAGGAATTGCTCAGACTGAATTGCCTGATGATGTATTTCTCCTTTCTTCTGTTCCTCATGACTGGTTGTTTCCGCAAATGGCAGCGATCGTCCATCATGGTGGAGCCGGAACAACGGCTGCTGCGCTCAGAGCGGGAGTACCATCTGTCGTTGTACCCTTCTTTGGCGACCAGCCTTTCTGGGGCGATCGCGTGATGAAATTGGGCACAAGTCCGTCTCCCATTCCCAAAGCCGAGTTAACGGCAGACCGTTTGGCAGCAGCCATCACCACTGCTGTCACGAATCCGGTAATGCAACAGCAGGCGAAAGCGATCGGGGTCGCAATTCGAGCAGAGAATGGAGTCCAGGAAGCGATCGGAGCTATAGAGCGTTATCTTGTACATTCTAAATATCAATCCGCTCAATATGTTTGAGGAACTACGAATCACCTTCGCGACTATTAAGGACATCCGATAGTTCTTCCAACAAGCGGCGCAGTTGAGACAGTTGACGCCTGCGATCGCTCACAAACATCTCGATGCAATGCATCCCAAGAACTTGGAATAACTCATGCGGGATATGGCTCAGGTAGGAGCCAGAGTGTGAATGAACATAAACAGAAGAATCGGAAAATGACAACCATGAACAACTCCCAAAACAGAGCAAACTGTTGCTTTGCTTGATGAAGAGAAAGTTTGGATTTGGTTAGAAGAGAGCCTACGACTTTGAGGAGGACAATAACAATGACTGTAGAACGTAAGATTGCCAACACGTTCCAGATGGATGAGGAAACCTGGGCACGTCATGCCAATCCCTGGAGTGTTTGGACTCGTTTCACGGTCCTGCCGATTCTAATTTTGGCGATCTGGAGCCGTGTCTGGCTGGGTTGGGGGTCGTTAGCTCCCATCGCGATCGCCCTGCTTTGGATGTGGATTAATCCCCGCATCTTTGCGAAACCTCAATCTACCAATCATTGGGCTTCTAAAGGCGTGTTCGGTGAACGGGTCTGGCTAAATCGAGATACCGTTCCTGTTCCTTTACACCATCAACAAGTTCCCAATATCCTGAGCCTGGTTTCAGTGATGGGTATGGTGGTTGTGGTCTGGGGATTGGTCACACTTGATGGTTGTCTCACTCTCTTGGGATGCGCTCTCGTTTACCTGAGCAAACTGTGGTTTATTGACCGCATGGTGTGGCTTTATGAGGATATGAAACAGGCTCATTCCCAATATCAAAGCTGGCTTTATTAAACATTTGGGGCTTTGAAGAAGCTTAACAGGTAAATAAAACACGTCGAAGTCCTTACTTCCACCGCACCAGGAGGTTTCAGAATGAACGCATCAAAAATGTTGGTCACAGGGGGGACAGGTTCCCTCGGTTCACGGGTGGTCGATCGCCTACAAACTGCTGGTGACAACGTTCAGGTTCTCAGTCGTAGTGGACGTCTCGGCACCGTTCCAGGAGATTTGCTGACGGGTGAGGGATTGGAGAAGGCAGTCGAAGGAATTAATACCATTATTCATTGCGCTTCTAGCCCCACCAATTCACGTCAAGTCGATGTAGAAGGAACGAGGCGCTTACTTCAAGCCGCAGAACAGGCAGGAGTTTCTCACATTGTTTATGTCTCGATTGTCGGAGTCGATCGCAACCCCTTTTACCCCTACTACGGCATGAAGCTGGAAGTGGAGCAGATGATTGAACAGGCTTCCATCGGGTGGACAATTCTTAGAGCAACACAGTTTCACGAATTTGTACTGACGCTGATTCAACTGCTCGATCGCCTGCCTATCATGCTCATGCCCAAAGGCTTTCTGCTCCAGCCGATTGAAGCAAGTGAAGTTGCCAATCGCCTAGTTGAACTGGTTCTTTCCTCTGCTGCCGGACGAGTGAGCGACATTGGGGGTCCCGAAATTTGGACAGCAGCCGATCTAGCGAGAGTGTATTTCAAAGCAACTGGACGGAAACGGAGCGTTGTCGAAGTTCCCATTCCTGGCAAAATCGCCCAAGCCTTTTGTACAGGAGCACAGCTCTGCCCCGATCAGAAGTACGGCAAAGTTGGCTGGGAAGCGTTTTTGAGCCAACTATCCAAAGAGAATTACCGGGAGAGGAAAAGCATTTCACTGAATTTAGAGGAAATATCATGAACAAGATTGTGTTTAAGTCTGCTACTGACATGGCTCACATGATTCGCGATCGCCAAATTTCTGCGGTCGAACTTCTGGACGCGCATCTGGAACAAATTGCTCAACACAACTCGAAACTAAATGCCATCTGCACCCTTGATGCAGAAAATGCCCGAACTAGAGCCAAGCAGGCAGATGAGGCGCTTGCAAAAGGTGAAGATTGGGGCGCATTGCATGGAGTTCCGGTCACGATCAAAGACATTTTTGAGACGGCTGGACTCCGCACAACCGCAGGCTATATTCCCCTTCGAGATTACATTCCCCAGCAGGATGCGACAGTCGTTGCCAGACTGAGAGCAGCGGGAGCGCTTATCCTGGGAAAAACCAACATGGCAGAACTCGCCGCCGATTACCAAAGCACCAATTCTCTGTTTCCGCCAGTCAACAATCCCTGGAATTTAGCCTACACGCCTGGAGGAAGTTCAGGGGGTAGTGCCGCCGCGATCGCAGCAGGTCTTTCACCCCTCGATCTGGGCAATGATTTTGGCGGGTCTGTGCGTCAACCCGCTCACTTTTGTGGGGTCTATGGACTCAAATCAACCGATCGCCGCATTTCTACCGCAGGCATGATTCCTGAAGTTCCGGGTCTGCCCTTGTGTGTTCGACAGATGATGACCGTTGGCTGTTTGGCGCGATCCTTGGAAGACATTCGGCTTTGCTTTTCGCTGATTGCAGGAGCAGATGTGCGCCGTCCAGATGTTCCTCCGGTTCCCCTAGATACGCCTTCAGGCAAAGCATTGTCTGATCTCAAGATTGCCTGGATTGATGAGTGGAGTGAAGTTCCGGTCGCCTCTGATATCCGCACCGTCATGCAGAAAACGGCTCAAATGTTGGCAAATACGGGTGCCCAGGTAGAACGTTGGCTGCCCCAAGGCTTTGACACCTCAAAGATGTTGAACCTGTACATGCGAGTTGCAGCTTATAACAACACCTATGCTCAACCGAGAGATCGTTATAACATCCGACGCAGTTTAGAGTTGATCGCTCGTACAGCCACCCAAGGTGATAAAAAACTCAGACAATTAGGAGACTTCAGCCGCTTTCTGCCAGAGCTACTCAATCCCAGTTTGAAGGGATATTTTGCAACCCTGACCGAGCGCGATCGCTTCATAGCTCAATTGGATACGGCATTAGAGTCATGGGATGTTTGGTTAGTCCCTGTGGCTGCAACGGCCGCATTTACCCATCGTCCTGCCTGGAGTGCGGTTGAGGTTGATGGCAGAGCTTACCCATACGGAGTTGCCAATGGAGCATACACCATGCCGTTTAATTTAAGCGGACATCCAGTCATCGTCATTCCCATTGGGCAGACGCAAAATGGACTACCGATTGGCATCCAAATTGTGGGCAAGCGGTGGAGAGAGATGGAGTTAATCGCGATCGCTCAACAGCTTGATCAGGTCATTGGCACATTTCAACATCCTCCAGGATATTGAACGTATGAACAGCAAATTCGACCAACCTTTAAAGGCGTTGAGTTAGTCTGGCTCAATGCCTTGATGGCTTAGTACCTAATCAACGATCGCCTGGGGCTGGTGGGAGTTAGTACGCACAGTTTCAGACGCACTGCTCTAACCCAGATGAGCAGTGCGGGGGTGCCGCTGCGAGTCATTCAAGAGATATCTGGCCATCGCAGCTTGCAAGCACTTCAACGCTATCTGGAGGTGTCAGAGCTGCAACTGGAAGGGCGATCGCGGCTTTAAGTTTTCGAAGTATCGGCGCTTAATGAATTAGTTGATGTTTTGGACTGGATCTAATAAGTCTCGAGGTCGTAGTTCCATGTCAATACCCTGTATTTCGTCTATCTCATGTCTGGGAGATTAGGCAGAATTGATTCGGGTTAATTACCTCTAACAGATAGCCCGAACCAGTTCAGTCTGATTAATAGTTTGGCATTCAGAAATTCAGCAAATTGTAGTTGTAGCTACCTCTATCAGGACAATAAGCTTAAGCTCATTTTTGCATTGCTGACAATCCAGCGTCCTAACTGAACGTCTGTAGCTCTACCTTGCACTGTGACGGTCGGTTAGGGTTAGCTATCAGAATTGCTCGTCAATACAACTTGCGAAAAGGTTCCTTATGTTGCATCATGTTTCATTCAGTGCGCGTCATCCTGAAATCGTTGCAAAGGGACTCGCCAAGCTCCTCGACTGTACTGCCCTGAGAGCACCCTGTCCTCCCTTTCCGACCGGGTCTTGGTTCGTCTGCCTCGGTGATGCCTTTGGAACGCTTCTGGAAGTTCTTCCTTGGGGGCACGTCCAAGACAAGGAAGGAGGCGGTGCCAAGAGGGTCGATAACTTCATGCGAGATCGGAGTAGTACTCATATTCTGCTTCAAACATCCTGCTCGACTTCGCAGATTGAGACAATTGCTAATAAGGAAGGGTGGGACTGTGTACCCGCGAGCGCAGGCTTCTTTAGTTTCACGAAAGTGTGGGTAGAGGATACGTTCTTAGTCGAGCTGATGACCCCTGAGCAAGCAACGTCCTACACTACCAATTTTGGTACCGAACGAATGCTGGAGCTTGATGGCAAGCTTCGGGAACTGGAGCTGGCGATGCAGAAGAAATAGCGTGAGTCGCTGTGAGCGCAGCTCAGCCTAACAACCGCACTGTACCGGAACGTTTCCATGTAGCTGACCAAGTGCAGTTATCTGCGTCCGATGAGCGTGACCGTTAGACCGGTACATTTTCCACGAAGTACCCAATCAGGTGATTTAGACAGGCAAAACGATGCTTGATAATCGAGTTTTATGGCAGAGCTAAGGAGAGTTTACCTTGGCAACCGAAAAATACGAAGATGTGCTTCGCTTTTGGTTTCCAGTCCAGCCAAACCCCGATCAAACAGCAATGGTTCGACAGTGGGAATGGTGGTTTCGCGGTGGGGGAAACGTTGAAATAATCGAGCATTTTTCACCCCTGTTAGAACAAGCCATACGGGGAGAACTAGATGCTTGGTCTCGTCAACCCCAGTCGCGACTGGCCCTAATTCTCGTCCTTGACCAGTTCTCACGCTCCATCTATCAGGACACGGCACCAGCGTTTGCCCAGGACTCGAAGGCTTGCAAGTTGACGCTCGAAGGCATCAACGCCGGACACTATGCATCTCTGACAACCCCTTGGGAGAAGACTTTTTTCTTCCTACCGCTAGGGCATTCAGAGAATTTGAAAAACTTAGAACTGGCCATTAAACTTGCAGACGCCCTTGTGCAGGAATCACCCCAGGAGTATCGCGCCTTACTAGAGTTCTCCGCAGCACAAGCCCGCCGACATCGAGATATACTGATTCGCTTCGGTCGTCATCCTCATCGCAATCAAGCTCTAGGACGCCAATCAACCCCGGAAGAACTGGAGTATCTGGCAAGTGGACAGCTTGTCCATAGGCGCTCAATGCCGTCCCACCTATCGCAGTTTCTTTCTGAGACTTGAGCGAGCTAAACCCTATTTTTCATCGTTACAATCACTGTCTAAGCAGATGTCCATGCACACCGACCGTCGAGAGTGGATTGGTGATGACGTATAAGTTATCTGCGGCAGGTAATGGGCAATGTTAGAGTGCGTGTCTGAGCCTGTTGGAGGTTGATATGGCACTTCCCTTCGCTGGGTTAAGTTTTCCTGAGATGTATGAGCAGGCGCTCGTGGGCCCTCTGTTCCATCCTTGGGCTGAACGCCTCCTCGACGATGTAGAGCTTGCTGCCGGAGACTGCGTTCTCGATGTGGCTTGTGGAACCGGCATCCTCGCGCGGCTGGCGAAGGAACGCTTGGGCGAGAGCGCCAGGGTAGTCGGTGTTGACTTAAATCCGGCAATGCTCGCAGTCGCACGTCAAGTGGCCCCAGGTGTCGATTGGCGCGAAGGCGATGTCGCTGCACTGCCGCTTCACAAGAGCGAACGGTTTGACGTCGTCGTCTGTCAGCAAGGAATCCAATTCTTCTCGAACCGGACCGCTGCGGCACGGCAGATGCGAGGCGCACTGGCGGCGGGCGGCAGATTAGCCGTGAGCGCCTGGCGAGCGGACGAGGAACTTTCGGTGTTGCGGGAACTACGTCGTGTCGTGGAACGGTACCTCGGGCCTATCATCGACCGCCGCCACAGTTTTGGAGAGACTGCCCCGCTCGAGGCCCTGCTTCGAGAAGCTGGCTTTCACGACGTCCGATCGAAGACGGTCTCACGCACTATCCGTTTCGATGACGGAGCTGTGTGGGTGCACTTAAATGCGATCGCCCTGGTCGGCATGAGTGGTGCAGCCAAGGCAATGGGCGAAGCGGAGCGCGAACGAGTGATGGCGGCCATCGCTCGCGACAGCGTCGAAGTGGTGCGGCCATACACTGATGAAGCAGGGCTTGCCTTTGAGCTCAGGGCGAACGTGGCAACAGCCCGAGGTTGAGGGGTTGAATGAATCGCAGGTTCATAGACGATAGAGACAGAGTAGAGGAACTAGGATTAAATTGGACAAATTTCCTGGATGAGCCGAGGGGGTGAAAGGGCATGGAAGGGCGTGATCAAAATGCTGCGATCGCTCACTAAAATACCCAGTGTTCTCGAATTACAGTGATTGGGAATCTTGAGTCCAGCCCTCACAATTTCTGATCATGAGTCGATTCTTTACCTTGACTCGCTCACTCTTGGCACCCTTGCTGCCTCAACCAAACAGCAATCCTCCTACCCCCACAATCGAAAGTTATGGGCAAGGTGAGTCTGGTATCCCAATGGAAGAGATGCAGCCCATCATGGAGTGGCTGTTCGCAAGTCTCTTGAATGCTGGGTACTACGGCACTGCTCACCTCATCTGGTTCAACGATGCCGCACCTAATCCAAAGCTAGAGAAGGCAGTAAAGACGGGCATCAAGCGGGACGAGCCAACCTTGCTTTACCGCTGTGCATCACAAGTGCAGCCACCACCCAATGGCTACTACTGGCGCTTAATGGCAGAACACCCCTCCAGCCGAATCTATCAGCTAGAAGTGAAGGATGAGGATTGATGGGGCTGAGTATCAGGCGCAAGATACCGGAATGCGATTGCTGCATTTTCTATGCTCACGATCCTCATCTGGTCTGTACTGTGCATCCAGAGGGTGTGAGTAGCGATGCTTGCTCAGATTTCGAGCACGACCCTACAGCAGAAGCAGAAGAACTTTGGGAACCAGAAGGAGCCAGTTACTACAACGGTGAACTGATTCTTGCTCCAGAGCAGCGGTGGACACTGTTGGAGAAGTTAGCTCTACTCGACTCACACCCTATATTCACAGGCCGATGCCCCAATTGTGAGGCTGGCATCGCTTTGGAAAATTCAAGAGTGCATTGGGATTGTGGACACTGTGGCTGGAAAGATGATTCGCTGTAAAAAGCCCATTAATTTACCTGGGCACTTTTGTCTGAGCGCTTCCTTCGGGGCAGATGGGGGAGCTATTCCTAAGTGTAGGTTTTATGGCGAGCGTTGCTTTTGGCCCTCTAGCCTCACAAATAATATTTTTTAATGGGAGTTCTTCTGGGTTAGCTTTTTCTTCTACTTTCTGATCGAGAAATACAGCTCCTACATATCCTTTACGATCAGAGGCCATACTTCCGATCGGCACTGCATAGAAGATTGCGGATGTTGGCGTGTTTTGAAATGAATACTCATTCCAGTCAGTTTTGCTTGGGTAGCCTAGCCCTAGGGCCTTGGAGGAACTAGCAAGTCTTCCATGCTCAAGATAGTAGGCTTGCTGCGCTCGATTGGTTGTTTCAGTTAGAGACTTTGCCTCTCCTTCCATGTGCTTGCAAGCCATTCCCAGGAAGATACATGGCTTAAGGAATATGAAAGCCGCAGCAGGTAAAGTGATCGCCGCCAATGCCAAGAATCGATTCATTCTTTCACCGAGAAGGGTCTTTTTGGGGGGGGGTTATGCAAAGAACCCCAAAATCGTAACCATTCTGCCTTCCCAGGGCCCATTCTTCTGCACAAAATCTCGAATGCTGCCATTGAAGACGATGGTGGCTGGGTTAATACAAACGTCGTACCCCTCTCCGGAGGTGTAAACATTCATTTCTTCGGCAATCGCTGCTCCAGAGAAGCTGACAGATAGGGGAATGAACGCTGACGAGAGGGCAACAGTCCAGCGTAGGGATTTCAACATGGCTTGTTTGAGGAGTGTCTTGCTTAAAGTCCCCATTCAAGAGAGAAAAATCCCTAGGCGATGGTGAAGAGACGATCAACTCTAGATAGTAACTCAGTCAATTGTTGACCCAGATCTATCATCACCACCACTCGTTCCGAGCAACAGGAAGACGCAGGGACACAGCACGCCACCCATTGGCACCAAGCATCACTCTTGGGCACAGTTTGTCACGCTGAGAGGGGAGTGATGGCAATAATCCAATCGTGTCGGGCACCTATTGGCACCTTCTGTCACCCCCTGACACAATTTGCAGATGATGTGCCGCTGCCGCACTTTGGTTGGCGATCACTACTCCTCCACATAAATCAAATCTTTGGGGTCCAAATCCACTCGCTCGCCTCTAGGGTTTTTGCCGCTGACCCACAACCGACCTGCATTCGTGAACACTCGCTCAACCGTCATCTCTTCTGTCTGTAAGAGCCACCCATAACTGCTTCCCGCTGCCTCGTTCCCATGCCGAGTGTGACGAACGCTTGAACTTTGAAACTGAGGTTGTAGAGGTCTACAAACACTGCTCCATTGGCAAACGCAATTTCTTTCAGTTTTATCCGCATGGCGATCGCCTCCTATCAGTCTTCATGTAGCCAATGGTCTGGATTTCCCAAAGTCCATGACTCAGTCTGTAGGCGCAAGATTACCGTTTCCGCATGGCGATCGCTTCACCAAAACGCCCGACGGTGGTTGGACCAGCGGGCGCATTTGAACAGAAAGTTACGGTTTCGTCTAGAATTCTTGTTCTATAAGTCTTTCAGGAGTTGTGCCCAGATCCACGTAAAACAATGCCATCAAATTTCGTTGGACTAGAGTTGGCATAAATCACTCAAAAGTGATGGTCTGAAACCATGATTCTGCGGTAGGACTCGATCGCTGAACCCTTCTAAAACTGTCTGAGTAGATGCCATCTTGCTGTGCATCGCAATCATTCTGATTCGGAACCTTGCTGCGATAGATGTTCCAAAACCCAGTCCAGTTTAAGCTTTCCAGCTCATCTTTCACTTCTTGGCCCCTCATTCAACAGCTCAGCCCCTCATTCAAAACCGTAACTTTCTGTTCAAATGCGCCTGCTGGTCCCATTTGCAGGTTGTTCGCCTCTTTGTCTGCTTGCTTAACGAGCTCTACAGCTCTCACCGTTAGGTCAGCGATCGCCTGCCCGTCCTCTTGGCACTTTGAATCAAGCTCGTCTAGCAAGGCAGCGTATTGCTTCTCGGCACTGGGCTGAGTGTCAATCGAGGCGAGCTTGGACTCTATTGTCTTCTGACTAAAGCCACAGATGGTTAGAGCTAAGGTGGCGATTGCTGCACAGGTGAATAGGACTAACTGCCTCAAGGTCTACTTCTGAATCGGTGACTCCACAACGCTAACCTTGCTGAGCAGGCGATCGCTCCCTGAGGCAGAACTTAAGCCAAGCTATCAGTCTTACTGGTTTAAGACATCTTTTCGGTGTTGGGGGGCAGTCGCGATCGCCGCGACTTCTGCCAGTAG
>NZ_JACJPK010000042.1:0-28929 GCF_014696035.1 Trichocoleus sp. FACHB-262
TCACGAAGGCATGATTTATGTGGTCATGATTCGATTGATGCTGCGACGATTAACCAAGAATCGACGGAGATGGAACTCTAAAACTGCTTAACTAACTTTTACAAACACTTTCTGAAAACTTAACCAGGGGAATGAAAAGGTTTTGTAGGACAGGAGCGGTTAGCGAATTTTCGATAAATCAAAACCTCATAATGAAAGTATTATCTTTGGTCGAGCTATTAGGTGTTGAAGTTGATGGAGGAAGTTGATGGGTGGTAGTGGTGGCTCAGGTTATGTACCAAGGAGTTCTTCTGCAGGAGTGGATCGGCTTGTCCAACAGGCTGGAGGGCGTATTGATGAATCGTCCTACAATGTTCAAGCCAATGACTTGCTTCGTGAGGCATTGAAGGAGATTAACCAACGAGATCCTCAAAAGACGTGGGCATATATTAATGCCTTAAAAGAGACAATTAATGAGGGGATAGAAGGAACTGTTGATCTAGCTTTTGGTGGCTCAGTTCGCAAATATACATACGTCAATGGCTTGAGCGATGTTGATCTATTGGTTCAAGTCAATAACACTTCTCTAGCCCAAAGTTCACCCCAAGAGGCGCTAAGGCATTTTGAAGCTCAAATAAAAGCTGCATTGTCTAATGTAGCTGGAGTTGAAGTTTCATCTGGTAACTTGGCAGTAACGGTTTCCTACCCAGATGGTACTCAGTTGCAACTTTTACCTGCTATAAGAACCGCTTCGGGAGTTCGGATTATAAGCACTAGGAATCCCGAACAGTGGAGCAACGTTGTTCGCCCATCTGCTTTTGCCCGTAAGTTAACTGAAGTAAATCAAGCTAATTCTGGGAAAGTAGTTCCCATTATTAAGTTGTTTAAGGGGTTGATTAATGACCGCAAAATAAAACTATCAGGTTACCACACTGAATCGTTAGCTATTAAAGCTTTTGAAGATTACCAAGGTAGTACATCTCACAAAGAGATGTTGCTGCATATGTGCCGTGCCTCAATAAACTTCGTTAAATCGCCCATAGCAGACCGCACTGGGCAGTCTCTGCATGTGGATGATTATCTTGGGGCAGCCAACAGCCAACAACGTCGCCAAGCTTCCGAATCGCTGTCCCGATTGACGCAACAAATAGAAACGGCAGACGCACAAAGATCAATTGCAAGATGGCAGGAGTGGCTTGGCGATGAGTAACCCTAGCAATTCCTTAACTGAACAGCTTAAAGCAATGAATCGCCGAGCTAATCAAATGGCCACTATGCACAGTAAGCTCCGAGATGATTATGCTTGGTGGAATTCAGCAACAAATTTCTTCTTGCTAATTTTCTCAGCTTGTTTACTCTCGATCGCTTTCATTTCAGACGATTTCCTCCAACGTACTATAGGCATGTCACCTGATACCTTCAAGTGGGTGAATGGCATTACTGCGACAGCCAACTTTTCAGTGAGTCTTATCCTCCTGGCTTGGCAGCCTGCTGAAAAAGCTGCTGCACATGCTCAGGCAGTAAATCACTACGCAAAGATAAGGTATAAGATAAAGCGCCTAGAAGCCAAGGCTAACCAATTAACTGAAGACGATATTAATTCTCTGGAGGAGTCCTACTTTGATACCCGTGATTTACCTGGAATATCAGAGCGGCAATTTCTCCCTCTCAAACAGTGGCACTTACTTAAAGTAGCTTTAAGTAAAGAACTTGATGTTAACCCCTATGCACCTTTGTGGTTTTTGCGGCTCAAAATGTGGTTGAGAGACAGCAAGAAGCCTCCTGCTCAACCTTGATTAAAGTTCAATAGGGGTGGGGTCACGCTTCAAGACGAGTATTCTCCGCCAACATGTTGCAAAACAAGGCCCCTTGCTCGATCGCATCATCTAAAGCAACATGTTTGTGTGGAAGAGGATCAAACCAATGCTCTGGCATACTCCGCTTACCAGCCTGAGCGTACTCAGTTTTGAGTAATGCCATTGCATATGTTTTGATATCTATGGCTGAATGAGAAAATGGACTTTCACCAGTGAACCGGATTAGATACCAGTAAACAAATAAAAAGTCGAAACCAGCAGGATAGGCGACAAAAACAGGAGTTCCAGGCAAGGATTGTACCCAATCTGAATACAACTGCATTGCTTCTAAAGGATCTTTCTGGTCAACTTGAGTGGCTTGCCAAGCATCGGGCTGGCTACTCCACCAATCCATTGTTTTGGGATCAGCACTCGCTTCTGGAAGAGGTTTAAGGTTGATTGTGAAAGTTTCAACCAAAGTTTTACTTTTTAGATATGCGGCAGATGCAAGGCTAAGCATTGAGTTGCATCCCGGAATAGGTCCATCTGTTTCAATATCAGTGCTTACATAAATTTCAGCCATAAGTCTTGGCAACTAGATAGTAGAAATAATAGTCACTCTACATGCCGGTGGGGGGAGCGATAAAGGTTGTCGCAACAATTTACCAACTTTAGATCATCTTCCCTAGTCATCAGAGTCTTCAAAGTTTTTGTTCAACTCCTCATCTGTAAAGAAGCCTAGAGAAATCTGAAAACATGCAAAAAGATTCGGTCTAAAGACCTAAGCTAGCGTATATTGCGTAAAGACTTAGGCTGTCTACTTAATTTAGGGTGTTCTACAAAAATCTTTTATTTAGCCTTCCTATAGAACTCTTGTGAAAAACTTCAGGCTAATAACAGACAGAATCTGAATAAGCAATTTTGCTTGTTTGGGTAGTGTGAAAACATTATGAGACATGGATAATCACATGCCGCTGAATAAGCTAGTTGAAGATAATCAACCAACGATTGTACAAGAAACCACTTTTTCCCATGATGTCCTTGGTCGTTATATCTGCAATACCTGGGATGAAGCAGTAAACAATGGTGGAGCACCTTTTGATGCCATTGTTTTAGGGGCAGGCATGTTTGGTGCTTACTGTGCACAAAAAATTTATCGGCAAGGAGCAGCAAGCAATAAGCGTGTGTTAGTTTTAGAGGCTGGAGGTTTTCTGGTATCAGAACACGTACAGAATCTCGCACGAATTGGTCTTAATGTTCCTGGTTCTGTTCCCAGTGATCCTGGCGTTCCACGAGAAACAGTTTGGGGATTACCGTGGAGGGGCAATCAAGCTACACCTGGTTTGGCATATTGTATAGGAGGGCGATCGCTGTACTGGGGTGGATGGACACCACGGCTTACTCCAGCAGATCAGGCACTATGGCCGCCAGTACTTTCAAGTTATCTGAATGCTACCTATTCAATGGTTGAAAGTGAAATAGGTGTTACCCCTAGTACTGACTTCATTACAGGAGCACTGTATACAGCATTAAAAGCTCGTTTGACTACAGTTGGACCTACTGTGACAAACATTGATTCAGTTGAAGAAGCGCCCCTAGCAGTGCAGGGTGCACCTCCAGCTTCGGGACTTTTCAGTTTCGACAAATATAGTAGTGCACCGATTTTGGTAGATGCAATTCGAGAAGCGGCAGGTAACCCTGATTCATCTCGGAGATTATTCCTTGTCCCTCGTGTACACGTTATCCGATTAAATGCAAGTGGAGGTTTTGTCAATTCCATTGAGGTAGATGTAGCTGGACAGCGTAAGCTCCTCCCTGTCACTCCAAACTGTGCTGTTGTTTTGGCTATGGGTGCAATTGAGTCAACACGAGTTGCATTGTTGTCGTTTCCCACTCCTTTAATGGGGCGCAATCTGATGGCTCACCTCCGTACAAATATAACTGTGCGTATTCGCAGATCCGCGATCGCAGCCACGCTTCCAACTCAACTTGAGACCGCTGCGGTGCTTGTTCGTGGCTCAAGCCCTCAAGGACGATTCCACTTGCAGTTCACTGCATCTGCATCACCGACCTCTGCATCCGATGACTTGCTTTTTAGAATGATCCCAGACCTTGATCTTCTTTCCAATATCTTGGATGCACAAAAGTCGGACTGGGTTGCTATGACTGTACGAGGTCTAGGTGAAATGGAAGGCAACAAATCTTCGTTGGTTCCTAATAATGTTGGAAGTTGGATTAATCTTAGCCCCTTTGAAGCTGATGAATTTGGCTCGTCTCGTGCTTGGGTACAGCTTGTAACAACGCCTAACGACAGTAATTTGTGGAATTTAATGGATCAGACAGCGCTAGATTTGGTTCAGAAAATGGCTGGTAGTTCAAACAACATCGAATATCTCTATAACGGAGGTTGGCAGGCTGCGCCACCATCATTAAGTATTGTTAGCCAGCAGATGCGTGATGGTTTGGGAACAACACATCATGAATCTGGCACTTTATGGATGGGAGCACCAGGAAGTTCGGTCACGGACGAAAATGGCCGTTTTCATCATATAGACAATGCCTATGTTACCGACTTATCCATTTTCCCAACAGTTGGCTCAGCCAACCCTGTTTTGATCGGATTAGTGCTAGCTCGTAAAGTTGCTGAGGCAGTTGTAAATCGTTAATTGACATTGGTATTTCTAAATCAATTCATTCTTAACTAAGATGTACGAAAAATTTGGGGCTGCGGTTGCTAATTCTAAGGTTAGCTTCACACTTTTTCTTCCAGATAATCAGAAAGATCTAACTCAGTATATTAGGGGGGGAGAACCACACATCCAAAACATTGTTGTTGCTGGTAACTTTCAGCATCAGATTGGTGGAACAGATTGGGATATATCGTCTGCGCCAGAATTAGTTAAAGAAGACCATCCAAATGGTTTTTTGTATAAAGTATCAATAAATAGAGATTTGCAAGATGGATATTATGAGTACAAATTCTTTGTAACTTTTGAGAATGGCAGTACCCGATGGTGCCATGATCCTTGTACTAAATATGAATCAAATGGAAATTCAGGATTTGTTGTTGGTTCCTCTGAGCAGGTTAAGCCAATTGCTGGAAGGCTTCCTCAGCAAGATCTAATAATTTACGAGTTAATGATTGATGATTTCACCGCTAACTACCGTCAAAGAAAGGTACCTATTGATGCTATTGAGGAAAAACTTGATTATTTAGAAGATTTAGGGATTAATGCAATTGAGTTCATGCCTTGGACAGCCTGGCTAGAACAAGACTTTAGCTGGGGCTACAATCCATACGCTTTTTTCTCAGTTGAAGATCGTTACATACGGGACAATAGTAGCCCAACAGATCGTGTTGATAGATTGAAGCGGCTAATTAGCTTACTTCACGAAAAAGGTATTCATGTGATTCTGGATGGTGTCTTTAATCATGTCGTTGCTGACGATGGAGGTGACGGACGATTCGTTGAGGGATTTGGTTATTACTGGCTCTATCAAAATCCAAAAGAATCACCATTCGTTGGTAGTTTTGAAGAGACGCCCTATGACGTTTATAACGAGCTTGATTACAATAATGCTTGTGTTCAACAATTTATTTTTGATGTATGTAAGTATTGGATTGAAGAATTTAAAATTGACGGTATTCGATTCGACTATACGCTGGGTTTCTACCGAGAAAGCAGCATGATTAAAGAAGGTTTTGGAAAGCTCATAGCAGATATTAATCAGTTTCTTTCTCAAACAAATGAGAAGAATATTTCATTGATTTTGGAACATTTGACTGAAAATCGATATTTATCTATCGATATTGTAAACAGAGTAAATGCAACAGGTTGCTGGTATGACCGATTTTTCTATGATGTAGTTGAGGCGGCTGCACAAGAATCAACCAATCCGAATTTAATGCGTGTTCTCAATACAAATAAAGACTTTTATCCGGGAAAAGGTCCTTGTATATATCTTGAAAACCATGACCACTCGACAGTCACCAATCGCGTTGGAGGACGTGAAAATTGGTATAAAACTCAATCTGCTGTGCTAGCTTTACTCACTTCTCCTGGTGCTATCTTAATTCACAATGGGCAGGAGTTTGGAGATGATTATTTTTTACCAGGGGGTGTAGGCGCAGGTCGAGTTGTTCCTCGGCCTGTAAGATTCCAATTCAAAGATGATGCAATTGGTAGTCAATTGTTTTCGCTTTATAGAAATCTTATTAGATTACGTAAAGAACATCCTGGAATTAGATCGTCTAATTTTTACCCTGATACTTATGAATCCTATCAAACCTCTTTCAATGAGGAAGGGTATGGTGTTCATACTGAAAAAGATGTTGTTATTTACCACCGGTGGGGATTGGATCTTCTTGGAAGGATTGAAAAATTTATTATTGTAATTAATTTTTCATCAACCAATCAGTATGTTGATGTTCCTTTTTCAGACAATGGAACCTGGAATAATCTTTTAGATAATACAGCAATAGAAGTGAAAGACTTTTGGGCTAAAAACCTATTGATCAGTTCCCATTGGGGCAAGATTTTCTATTTAAAGCCGTAAACCAGATTTCTAGTAGTTCACTGAGCAGATTTTGAGCTTTCCATCCTTTCAAAATCTCTACAAATTTTTAACAAATAATTGGTTATAGAATTACGAACTTTAGGTCATAAGTTGGTATGTTAGTACTGTTCTTGAATGTCAGAGCGTCATTCCGTTCTTGTCCAACCAATCCAACAGTCCAGAAGGGTGGGCGACACTAGAGACCAAACTGGATGAGTTGATGACGATCAAGCCGGACATCATGTTTGTATTCCTACCTCAGAGCAATCGCAGTTGTGACGATGACGAGAGCGGCAGCCTCTGCCACAGTATTTACTCAATGCTACTGCGCCGCCAGATTGCTAGTCAGTTCATCTATGAAGAGACGCTTCGGAGAAAGACTTGATACGTTTTGAATCAGGTGATGCTGAGAGTGCTGGCGAAATCAGGAAACATTCCTTTCGTTCTCGCAGAACCCTTGCAGGTTGCTGATGTGTTTATTAGGTTAGATGTGGCGTGCTCCAAGAAGCGACGGTTGTCAGGCAGTATGAATGCCTGTGCCGGAGTCTGCTTGTACGGCAACCGAGGAGAATTTATTTGAGCACAGAGTCGGGAGATGCTGCGATCGAGGGAAAAGAAATTCCTCAATGGTTTCTGGAGGCGCTACTGCCACCCGGTACGTTGAGAGGGAAGACAGTTTTAATCTACCGAGATGGGCGCTTCTGTGGCGAAGGAGTTACTCATCTATTGAACTGGGCAGCGACGGCCCAAGCTCGGTTTATTCTGGTTGAGTGCCGTAAATCGGGTACGTCAAGACTCTACAACCTCCCGCGATCGCACTCGGAAGGAGGGCGTAGCATTGCGGCTTCGACTCGCGGACTTGGGTTGAAACTCTCCAGCCATGAGGCCATTCTGGTCACGACCCAAGTCAGTGACAGAATTGGGGTTCTCTATCCAATTCGCCTAACAGTGCGCTCTGAAGGACATCCAGCATCGGTTGAGCAGATTATGGATGCTATTTTGAAGCTGACCTTGCTGCATCATGGTGCTCTGAAGCCACCCCGATTGCCGATGATTGTTGCATGGTACTGATCGGCTAACAGATTTGCGCCTGAATGGAGTTTACGTACCTGAGTGCGATCGCCAGTTCTGGCTTTAGTTCTCCAAAAACAATTCTACCAATGACAATCTGAATCGACAGAAAAATCGTTTGAGATTCAGTCCTAGATACTTCTCAATGATAAGTTTTCCTTAAGTTTGCCCAATCTCAAGATCCGGACTTACGGAAGAATAAGTGTTTGAGGTTGACACATTAACTTATTAGTCTTTAACCTAATGTAGAATGGGCTGAACACCTGTACTGCTTCAGCTGTGAAAATTAACCGCTACGACCAAGCCAAGATCCTCTCGCCCTGGGAGATCACTTGATTGTTTAAGGGCAAGGTGGTGCTGATATTTAGATTTGACGCTGTTTCGGTCGCTGGTTTGGGTTAGAAAAGGGGAAGGGATGGAAGCAATCGCCTCTCTATCGATGCTCTCTCATATAGAAAGATTGCCGGCTGAGCGCGATCGGGTGTTGTTTGGTATCTACCTGTACACAACTGCTCGCATTAATGAGGCATGTTCACTTCATACAGTTGATGTGTATGGGGCGATGGACGGGTGCGCGATCACGATACCTTTCGGCCAGGCTGTGGCAAGGCATTGTTTTTTGTTATTTTGCTAGGGAAATGCGAAACCCAGTTGCTTGAACAGAACAGTCTGCTCGCTCGGGGGCTCTGAAATTTGCGGTATGAAGTAGGGCACTGGTTTTCTAAAGGGTGATTGCTAGGATAGTTACAGTGCATGACCTTCAACTGATGAGATGTCCCCATTGCCAGAGCGAACAAACCGTGAAAAACGGCAGAGTCAAGTTGCAAGATCAAAGTGTTCAGCAGCGATACCTCTGTTCCACTTGCGGTAAACGATTCAATGAACGAACCCATACCCCAATGGCAAAACTGAGAACCCCGGCACTGGTGGTTTCAGCAGCGATCAATGTGCGCACAGAAGGATTAGGAGTGCGGGCGACGGGACGCTCCTTTGGCAAATCCCATGCGACGATTATTCGCTGGGAACGCCGAGTCGCTCAGCAAGGAAGTCAATGGTCTCCGCCTGCGCCTGATGGAACTGATGTCACCCTCGAAGGGGATGAGGTGTATACTCGCGTCGGCGAGAACCTTCCCCCCCGGTGAATCACCAGGGTGGACGATTCACTTCATTGAGCGTGAAAGCCGCTATTGGGTCGATGCCCAAGCTGGACAGAAAACGAGTGAACTGTTTGAGCGAGGAACCCAGAAGGCTTGGGAGTGGGCGAAACCTACTGACTTTATCCGCTGGTTTAGCGATGGAGAACGACGCTATGGCAAGGCTTTGTGGAAGCTTGCCAGTGTCCGTCTCAAAGCGGGGGAGGTGCACCCCGACTACGGACGACGTAAAGTCTGGCGGCAAGGGTTAGAGGTGGCCATGAAGATTAAGGGCTCTCAGGGACACAAACGAGTGGAGTGGATGAAGGTGGAGCATCCTTTTACCGCGCTCAGTCCTGTGCATGAACTTCATGCCAATCACAATGAAGCCCAAAATAGTGCCTTGAGAAGGCGTGCGAGTGCTTATCGCAGACGAAGAATTTGTATGCCAAGCGAGTCGAGGGGTTGCAAAGAGTGCTAGACGTTCAACGATTGGTGCATAATTGGGTGCGACCGCACTGGGGATTGGGAAAAAACAGGACTCCGGCAACGGCAATGGGGTACTGTAGTCGTTCGATTTCGATGAATGAGATCCTAACCAGTCGTGGGTTTCATTCCTTCACCCTTTAGAAAACCAGTGCCTGAAGTAGGGACTGGTGACGGCAGAAATTAGTTGACTCTCAATCCTGCTGAATCGCTACCCGATTCAGCAGGATTGCTGCCATCAGAGTTCGAGATGCCGGGATTGCAAGTGAGATCGCTCGGCTGGATTGCATGCCTGCTTCTGCTTCTGCTTTTCCGGGCCTAGTAGCTGTGACAGAGCTTGCTGGTGTAACCGTTCGTTGAGTTGCTCGATCGCCAAGCAATCTTCCTCCGTTAAGCCATACCCTTCGTATTTACCTTTTGAGTAGCCCATCATTAGGCGATCGCGGTGAAAGAGTTCCGGTTGACCTTCCTCACCTAAGCGGATTTGGTAGTCCTCAAGGCTGCAAGAAGCCTTGAGTTTGTCTCTGCCCACCTTCTCCCTGTTCCATATTTCTTGAACTTGAGGCACCAGGTGATGAACATATTCGTTTTGTATCCTCAAAATATCCTCAAGTGGGTCAGGCTCAACCATCCCTTCAGTTATCGATTCAACCCCAAGCAGCTCAATATCGCTTTCCCGTTCTAGTCGCCGCTGGAGTCCTGGGAGTGTGTAGCCCCGGCCTAGCTGAGACCCTGACATCCTGACAACTTCGCCTTTAGTGTCCACTTGCTCAAAGATGATGCCTGGTTTGCCGAGGCGATCGCCCCACCTAACTGAAATACCGTGGTTTTGCAGCAACGCCTCTTGCAACTGCTCCGTGTCACGCCCTGGAATTGCCTCTTGGTCAACAGCGTCTTGCATCAGCACCATCACAGGTGGAACCCCAGTTTTCTGCCACGCTTCCGCTTGTCTTCGAGTGGGCGATCGCCGTTCGATTTCGTAAGAGCTTTTTAGAGGTTGAAGTCCATACTCCTTTTCAGCTTCTCGGCAGATACGTTGGCTGCGCTCGTGATCCTGCCAGGTTGGAATCGCTCGACCGTCCAGCAGATTGATGCGACTAGCCACAAAATGAGTATGCCGATGCTTCGTATCTTCGTGGACGGCACAGAACCATTGATACTCGTATAGTTCCGACTCAAGAAACTCATTCACCTGCTGTTTGTATGCAGTTTTGTCGTCACGTCGTAGCAATTCTGGTTTGCGTGCTGATACCACTAATCCCGCAAAGCGAGCGATCGCTCTATCTTTCAAAAACTCGTCACTTAAATCCTGAGTTGCTGCGTCCTCATAGCTATAGGCATCAATCAGGTGATAAACGGGTCGCTCAATTTGAGGGTTTAAGTTCCGTGACAAGAGAAATTCTCGCGAGATGGTATCCGAATCAGACCCCATTACGGTGCCTCCCAGTAACCGCGCCGCTTCCTTATCGAGCACGTATTGCGTCGTTTCTCTAAAGTTGTGATTCTGCAACGTCTTCCCAATCATGCGTCCGTTTCCTCCTGATTGGTATGCTTGCCTGGGCTCAATTGCAGCCCGATTTCTACCAGCAGTTTCTCCAGCCGTTCCAGTTGTTCGAGGTAAGCAGGAGTGAACGGTAAATCTCTGTTTCGCTGAACTGCTATATTCATGGCCTTCGCCATTTGGTTGCAGTTAGCTCTGAGTTGAGCGAGTTGAACGTAGGCTTCTCGGTTGATTTGAGGGGCGATCGCCCGAGGTCGAGGAATGCCAGACCCGAATACTTTCGCTCGCACAAAAGCTGAGAGGTTAATCCCCTGCCGCAGCTCTTCTAGTTGCCGTTCTTCCGCTTCAGTGACGTAAAAGCGCTTGGCGATCGTTCTCCGTTCCTTTAGCTCAGAATCTCCTAAAGTCTCTCGAATCTCACCTTTGAGTTCTGCGATCGCCTGATCCATCGATTCAAAGTTAGGCATAAAACTCCAACTCGCCACCAAGCCATCAGAATTCTGTACTAACACTTCTGGATGGATTTCGGCAGACTCGGGGGCAGAAACTTCAAGTCCAAATTCAAAGTTTTGCTAAGACCACCTTCTGAAGCCGTCAGCCTCTAAGTGATTTCGTTAGAAGAGTAGTAGAAGCGTTCCATCGGAGTCATGGCGATTTGGACAGGACTCACTGAGGTCATCATGGGCAAGCCGCCGAAGATTTATCCCGAGAGCACCGCGAACCAGTTGAGTTCAAAACTAGAGCACCTGGTGCAAAACCCTAAGGGTTTGCAGGTAAAAGAGTTAGTGTTCCGGCTCAGACCTAAAATCGAAGCGGCGCAGGAGTCGGGCTACACCTTAGAAGATATCGTTAATGTGTTTAAGGCGGAAGGCGTTGACCTAACCTTAAATACTTTGAAGCGGTATTTACAAGAGAGCCGAGCCCTCAACCCCCAACACGACCTACCCACAATCCCTGCTTTAGATTCCAAGCCTACTAAGGTAAAAAAGACTAACTCACTTCCCGTTCTTTCCTCCCCGCGATCGCAACAATCAGGGCTACCACTTCAAGAGCAAACACGACCTCATCTGGAGCGTGAGATGCAACCGCTATTAACGAATACTAACGAGCAGGGTTTTCAAGAAATGCGTTCTGATGACGACCTCTAAACAAATACAAAAAGTGGAGCAATGGCCAGTAAAACGACAAAACTTCAACCTCAAGTTGCTGAACCCCCAGCTAAGCAACTGAACCCGAAACGGATGATTGGAATCACCTCAGACAAGGGTGGCAACGGTAAAAGCACAGTTGCTCGGGCTCTGGGTGACATCCTCATCCAGCGAGACATCCCCACTCGGGCCTTTGATTGCGATCGCCGCAACGCGCAACTGCATCGGCATTACAACCAAGCGTTTTCGTCTGCCTTTGATTCTGATGCGGGTGTGAGCCGGATTGATTTAAGCGTCCGAGGCGGAGCTGATGAACTCCTCAATAGTCTGGAATCTCCCACAACCCAGATTGTGCTGATTGATTTTCCGGCAGGTGGAGGAGAACTCTTTGAGCGCTTTGAGCGAGAGATGAAGCTCTTCGATTTCTTGGATGAAATCGGGTATCAACTGACAATGGTCAGTGTATTAAGTCGGGTCAAAGATAGCATCAACTCCCTCAGAACGCTGATGGAGTACTGTGGCGATCGCGCCGACCACGTGGTGCTGAAGAACTGCTTTTTTGGAGAACCAGAAAAGTTCAGCCGCTTTGACCACAGCAAGACGAAGGCGCTGGTGCTGCAAACAGGGGGTGTGATTCTCAACTTCCCCGACCTTTATGACAGTACCTATGATGTCCTGGACGATAAAAACCTAACCTTCAGTGACGCCTTGCAACCGAAGAGTGGGTTGCCGATGGCCGATCGCCGTCGAGCGAAAGTTTTTTTAGATGAAGCTGAAGCAGAATTCCTCAAAGCTGCGGAGTTTTTGGGGTTGGCCTAGAGACGGGCAGAGTAACAAGAGATTCAGGGTGCGACCACATTGCCTTTCAGTTCTAGAAGTAAGGCAGCTCAATCTAACAACTCTGGATTTAATTGAGTATCCATAATGGCTAGCAGCACTCCTGACAGTAACGGCAACCACAAGCCAATTCTCACAGGGAATACAGTTCTCGACAAACTGCTCAACCAGTTAGAGAAGGACGATCGCGAGTTCATCTTGCGATTGATGGCAGAGTTGGGCATCCCAACCAATGACCCGATGCACCCCTTCTTAGTGGCGTTGCAATACTATGTCCAGATTCTCCGAGAGATTCCAGCCGCAATGAAATCAGCGGCGGATGAATCGTTTCGTAAAGCCGCCACAGTCTATGGCAGCATCCAATCTAATTTGAATCACTCTGTGGCTCAAATCGAAGGCATTCGGTTGCAGTGGGGGGAAGACACCAAAGCTTTGCTGCCTGAGTTTCGGTCTACCTTTAATGCGGCTTTCGACCAGGCCATTCAGTCAGTGGATGTAGTACTGAAAAAGAAGGTGGAGGCGTACCGTCAAGAGATTAATCAGATCAATGCCACCGCTGCACGGGACTGGAGCCAGGAACTCGTCCGCACTCGCAATCTCTATCTAAGCGATGTCTTTTGGCAGGGTTTGGTTTGGGCCAGTAGTGCCACGGCGATCGCCCTAGTAGTAGTGGCAGGGTCAGCTTATTGGCTAGGCACTCAGCAGGGACGAGTAAGTGCTGTTCAAGAGTTTGGCAACCAGGATTGGTACACCATCAGTCAACAGTTGATTAACCGGGCTGATAATAAGCAACGGTTGATTCGTTGCAACGAAGACCGCAACGCAAAATGTACTCTCTGGCTAGAATATTCACCTCAGGATTAAATGAGTTTGTCGAGATGGAAGTCTACAACTTCAACTCCACAAGTTACATATCTCTACAACTTTCAGACAAAACATAGAAGAGACGAGAATATTTCACCCAAGTTAGTGATGCACAATAATCAGATCAAGGGGTTGAATAGTATTGATTAGACCTAAAGTTAATAGAAAAAATGCTCATAGCAAGTTATTAAACAGCATTGCCTAGGTGCCCTGCCCTAAATTGCCTGATCTCAAGCGGGTAATTCATAAACCCTTTCTAAGCCTCAAGGCGCGACTATTTTAATCAGTTCATAAAATCTATGTAGTAAATCCCATAGGAGCTACCGAGTGCATCACTTCATTATGTTTTTATCAAATACAAGGGCTCGCAATATTTTCACTATGCATTTCTATTTCAGGTAAGGAGAAAAAGCCTTATTCCTCGGTTATATGTTTTGAGATGTTTTAAGGGAGCTAAGGTTGTGAGATAAGTATGAGAATTGATACTGCACGATTCAGAGCTACTGAGCGTAGGTACAACAATCGTGAGGACACTCGCGAGGACAATCAATACAAAATTAGGGCTGGACTATTACTACAAGCTGATACTCCAGAACGAGTTGAGAAGCGGCTGAAGCGACTAGGAGTTCCTTCGTTCACAGCCGAAGTTTTGATGAAAGGTGAGCTTAATCCTGTACCACCAGTGGTAGTTACTCGTACAGATTTAGATAACTTTTCCTTAGAGCGAATTATCTTTAAGAGCGACTTGATGAGTATTAATTATTTGGAGCTTGGTACTCAAGCCGCCCGCTCTGTTGGACGTATCCGCATCCAGTCCTCCGACCGAGGAATTGAAGGCTACGGTACCGGATTTATGGTCTCCCCCAAACTTTTATTAACAAATCACCACGTCCTACCAAGTCATCAACTGACGTCATTTAGTCAAATTGAATTTAACTATCAAGATGGTACAAACGGGCAACCCCTACACTCGGTAGTGTTCAATCTCGATCCTGAAACATTTTTTCTCACAGATGAGCACCTTGATTACACCCTTGTTGCTGTCAGAGATGAAGCACTCAATAACTTAAATTTGAGCGAGTTTGGTTGGAATCGTTTGATCGAGGCAGAAGGTAAGGTAATTGTAGGTGAGTACGTTAGTATTATTCAGCATCCTAGCGGAGAGAGTAAGCAATTAGCGCTGCGGGAGAACCAACTGATTGATGTATTAGAAGATTTTCTGCATTACCAAACGGATACGGCTCCAGGTTCATCAGGCTCACCTGTATTTAATGATCAGTGGGAAGTTGTATCTTTGCATCACTCAGGTGTTCCAAAGCGAGATCGCCAAGGGCGAATTCTTGCTATAGACGGCAAAATTTGGACGGAGGATCAGGGAGAAGAGCGGGTTGATTGGCTCGCTAACGAAGGGGTGCGAATTAGCCGAATTATTAAGCATGTTAAGCAGCAACGTCTTTCAGGCGACCAAAAACAGTTGAGGAACCAAATGCTTGAATCTCAACCCAACCCTGCTAGAAAACGTCCTTTTGAAAAGGAGGGTGTTTGCTCTGTTAACTTCTCGCAAGCTACCAGTAGTGATGGTACTGTAACGTGGACAATTCCAATTCAGATTAGCGTGAAATTAGGTCAGCCTGCGATTGCTAGCTCAACTTCAACATTGAGCAATGATGACACAAGGAAGCAGCAAATTATTGAGTCCCGTAGCTTAGAAGAAGCTCTAGAAGAGTTTAGAGAAGCCTCTAGGCGAACGTACTACGATGAAGTGGCAGATGAGCAAAATCGGGACAATTATTACAGAGACCTAACAAGAAGAGTAAGCTTCCTTGATTCAGAGGATCTCTACCGTGAGCTAAATAATTTGCTAACACGTACTCATAGTAAAAGGCTGAGTTATAAACCCAGTAGTGTTCTTTACCCATGGGTTGATCTCCACCCTGACCTAAAACTCCGCAGTATCTACTCCGGCCAAGCATTTGACCCAGAAGATTTAATTCGCGAGGACTTCCAGATTGATCAACTTCGAGCTTTACGAACTCAAGAACTTCAGTTAAAAGAATCAACGCTTACTCAGGAGCAGTACAAAAAGGAACTTGACCTGCTAGAGGCAAGTTTACCTTACAACTGTGAACACGTCGTCCCTCAATCTTGGTTTGGCAAAGCTGAGCCTATGCGAGGGGACCTACACCATCTGTTTGCGTGTGAGATACCGTGCAATAGCTTCCGTAGCAATTATCCCTATTTTGATTTTGATGATTATGAGGAAAGGGAAGCAATTCGAGATAGTTGTGGGAAGCTTTCTGGGGATAAATTTGAGCCAAGTAAAGGGAAGGGAGAGGTTACCCGAGCAACGCTCTATTTTCTGCTTCGCTACCCGGGAGAGATTAATAAGACGGAGCGGGAGTATAAGGCAGAGCGGATAGAAACGTTGCTAAAATGGCATAATGCTAATTCTCCCACTGAATATGAAAAGCATAGAAACGCAGCAATCTTTGAGAAGCAAGGTAATCGCAACCCACTAATCGATTTCCCAGATTTGGGCAACAAAATCGCCTTTCGTTTAGGGCTTGGTTAAACGCAAGTAAGTAGTATTCGAAATAGAGTCCTATTTTGTTTCATACGCGCTTTCGCTCAAGATGATAGCTTTTCGCCATTGCTGTTCAAGAGGTAGTTTCCGGGTTTCGAACTGCTTTGAGAATCACGATCGCAAAAAACTGGCGTTGCATAATGGAGGGAGGAATTGGGATGAGTTCTAATGCAATGTCCAGAATGCCAATCTACTCATGTCCGTAAGAACGGTAAGAGAAGAGGTAAGCAAAATTACATCTGTGTCAGTTGTAGCCGTCAGTTCATTGACCGCTATAGCGCACCTCAAGGATATGGTGATGACATCAAGCAGCAATGCTTACGCATGTACGTTAATGGCATGGGTTTCCAAGGCATCCAACGAGTGACAGGTGTTCACCATACAACTGTCATTTACTGGGTTAAACAAGTTGGAGAACTCTTGCTGGATGCATATGATCCACGAGAAACACCACAGGTGGGAGAACTGGATGAACTCGAAACCTTTGTAGGATCTAAAAAAACAAAATTTGGTTGTGGACAGCCGTAGACCACTTTCGAGCAGGCATCTTAGGTTGGGTGTTAGGTGACCATAGTGCCAAGACGTTTGAACCGTTGTGGACAGTTGTGAGAGCATGGCAGTGTTATTTCTATGTCACGGATGGTTGGAGTGTCTATCCAGGATTTACTCCACCGGGAGATCAGATTGTGAGCAAAACCTATATGACTCGAGTCGAAGGTGAGAATACCCGATTGCGGCACTATCTATCCCGATTACATCGCAAAACATTGTGCTATTCCAAATCGGAAGAAATGCTAAGACATTCAATCCGCTTGTTACTTCACTACTTGAAATTTTGGGATGTCCCGATTCCTGCTTGATTCCTCCCTCTATTATGCAACGCCCATTAATCCACAAAGCCCAAGCTAAATTAATTTATTTACCTCCCTATTCCCCCGACTTCTCACCCATTGAAAACTGCTGATCGAAGTTGAAGAGCTTGCTGCGTTCAGTGGGAGCTGGAAGTTATGCAGCCTTGGACAAAGCGATTCAAGAGGCATTTGCTCAAATCTCTCTAGAGGATATCCGCAACTGGTTTGCTCATTGTTGCTACCGTACCTCAGTAGACTAGGAAACGCTATATTGCCGCCACAGAAACCCGTGGGTAAACTCCGAGAAGTCAGCTTGCGTGCGGTGTTGAATGCCATCTTCTACCAAGCGGACAAGGGCACCAAATGGCGTAACTTGCCCCATGATTTTCCAGCCATAACCCTTCGGGTATGCAAGAAAGGCAAACAGTCTATGGCTACTATCGCTTGTAGGTGAGATTGGGTCTCTGGGAACAAATGAATCAGGCACTCGTGCAGCAAGTGCGAGTTCCGGAGGACGTCAGGCTCAACCGAGTTTAGCCCTTATTGACAGCCAGTCGGTCAAACTGTGACAAAAAGGGAGGAAGGGCAGGGCGTGGATGGCAACAAACAGGTAAAAGGGCGCAAACGCCACGTTGTTGTCGATGTGCTAGGCCTCGTCTTAGGCTGTTATGTCACTGCCGCCAATACAACTGATTTCAAAGCGGCCCCTGCGGTAGTGCTGTGGGTGTTAGACCTTTACGAAAGGATTGCCAAAGTTCTGGCAGACAAAGGGTATCGAGGTCGATTAGCAACTCTGATTCAGCGAGCGTTTGGGGAACGGCAAGTGGAGCTTGAGATTAGCTAACATCCTGAGGAGAGCCAAGGCTTTCAGGTGGAACCCAAACGATGCATTGTCGAGCGCACTTGGACCTGGTTAGAAAACCCTCGTATCCTGACTTATGACTATGAGCGCTTACCGAAAAATCACGAAGGTATGATTTATGTGGTCATGATTCGCTTGATGCTGCGGCGATTAACGAAGAATCGACGGAGATGGGAATCAAGCACTGCTTAACGACCTTTGACAAACACTTTCTTAGAGTGAAGTAGAAAAAATGGTTATTGCTCAACCATGGCTCACATAAATATTCTGGCTATTATTTCATTTTTATAAAAAATATGACAATGGATAGCTGCTATTCAACTTCTTCCTAGTACTTTTAAAAATTTTTCAAAACAATCTTTACACCTCTTCTATTAGAAGAAATACGATGATTTATGATAAAAAGCATATGCTTTCATCAAATTTAAGCTCCCTTTAGGATAAATTTAAAGATACGACAATCGTCCAATTCCATCCTAGCCGAGGCTTTTGTGGCTATCTGATTTGTAAAAAAAGACCTGACAATTGTTTATTTAGATTATCAAGTGAGACCATAGCTATAGTACATATAAGTAATCAGCGCCTTTAGTGACTCTTAAAAGTTCTTTGGTATACTCATTAGGTAGTAAGAAGCAATTAAATACCTTAAGAATAGCTTGCTCTGCTGCTTGGTTAAGCTTTACTAACAGAAGGTTAAAAAAACAATTATCTTAGGATAGTATCGTTAACTAAACAGTCTTTAACCAAGGAACTTTAGTGAGCATCTTTAAGAAATTTTTTTGTCTGTTATGTACCTTTGAACCAAAATTTGCAGAAGCAAATTAGATCTACGACACATTCTCACAGATTTAGTGGTTGCCAGCAATAACTAAACCTGTGATAGGTAATTGACTTCGGGTGCAGTTTATTCCTTTAGTTTAAAACCGCTGCCGTATTAGCTTGGAGATAGAAAATATATGGTAAACGATAATTACTTTTGGCAAGGTGGACGTAAGATTCCAATTGAGCGAACAGAAAGTGACATTACGTTGCAAACTCCTAATGCAGAAACAGCACGGGCAGCAGCAGATGAAGTAGGAGTTTCTTTAGAGGAAGTAAATCAAGTTGGTCCTAACTTAATCCGAGCTACTGTATTAGGGGATCGCGATCGCTCAATGACTCAATTACGCCAATCAGATAATGTAGTTCATCATGTCTATCGGGCTCCAGGGCAAGCCGATTCTGAATATCTGATCACTGACTCCTTCTTCATTAAATTCAAACCTGAAACTTCAAGGCAAATCATTGATGAGTTCTTGCGGTATGAGAAGCTGGAAGTAGTTCAAGATCTGGGGCAAAACACGCTACTCGTTCAGGTGACTAACGCAACGAACCGAAATGCTCTCAAAACGGCTAATTTAGCAGCTTCTCGACAGGATGTAGAGTATGCTGAGCCCAATTTAGTTCGCCAGCTCCAGCGGTTTGCGTTTATTCCAGCAGATGAATTGTTTCCTCAGCAGTGGCATTTACATTCTCCGCGAAATGATACAGATTTGGCGATCGAAGCAGGTATCTTTGCGCCAGAAGCGTGGGAAATCACCCTTGGTTCACGAGACATTGTTATCTGTGTAGCGGATGATGGTTTTGACTTAAGTCATCCTGATTTTCAAGGGAATGGCAAAGTTGTAGGGAAATTGAATGCATTTGAAAGCAATAGTGGAACTGTTTTCTTCACAGACGATGTTTTGCCAAAGGGAGATGATTATCACGGAACTCCCTGTGCTGGTGTTGCCTTGGCGGAGATTAATGGACAAGGCACAGTTGGGGTAGCACCAGGCTGCGCATTTCTAGCAGTCCGTTTTCCATTACAGTTTGATGACGCTGCCATGATTCAGCTATTCAACCGAATCTCTAGAGAGGCAGACATTGTATCTTGCTCGTGGGGCTATGGCCCTGCCAATGCCCCGCTTAGTCGAGCATTTTCAGATGTTTTGTCGGAACTAACACGGACTGGAGGGCGACGGGGTAAAGGGCTGGTTATTTGTGTAGCGGCTGGTAATAATAACTGTCCGATCAAGGATCTGGATAACACGCAAACCTACGAGTTTATTGATGGCAATAGAGTGCGCCGACGTTATAGTGGGCCAATTGATCGCTGGATTGCTGCGCATCCAGATGTCATTACCGTTAGTGGTTCGACTTCGCTCAAAACTCGTTCAGCTTACTCATCGTGGGGACGTGAGGTTTGTGTTTGTGCGCCAAGCAACAATTTTGATGACTTGCGACGGTTTGTTCCACGGGGTCGTGGCGTAGTAACAACTGATAATGAAGATTTTGGCTCAGACTTTACAGAGGGATCTCGCTATACGGCTGATTTTGGTGGGACATCAAGCGCAACTCCAACGGTTGCTGGGGTATGTGGGCTTATTCTTTCCCATAATCCTAATTTGACAGCTTTAGAAGTAAAGAGACTACTCCAGGAAACAGCTGATAAAGACCTGAAAATTGAATCAGAAACGCCCGTTAATGAACCTGGTGATTTCGTCGATGGTTTTAGTCTTTGGTTCGGTCATGGTAAGGTCAATGCAGCCAGGGCAGTCAAATCAGCATTTCCAGAGGCAGAAATAACTATTGACCAGGAGGTTCAAGCAGGTTTAGAGATTCCAGATGCAGATAGTCCTATTTTTAGCAAAATAGAAATCTCTGAAAATGGGGCCATTAATGACATCCGCATCGCGCTTGATCTGACTCACACCTACATTGGTGATTTACGCATCGATATTACTGCCCCAGATGGCACTGCTGTAACACTTCATGACCATAAGGGTAATTCGACAGACAATATCCGCATGGTTTACACGGTTTTGGAATTACCTGCATTGCGAGCCTTTGTTGGTAAGAGCATACAGGGAACCTGGATTATAAGTGTGGTAGACAATTGGAGAATGGATGTAGGCCGGCTCAATTCCTGGCGATTACTTGCCAAGGTAGCTACATCTTCATCATCTTAGACATCGCATAGGAAAGAGCGATCACCGAGTTTAACCTGCCCTTGAGCCGGATGGACTGATGATCGCCTTTAAAGCTGTTTGTTGTCGGTGGAACCATTCCTATATCGCAAATGGTGGGTAGACACTCCATCTGTTGCCCGAATCGTCTGAGCATTTGAGTAGCAGGTGCTGAAGTAACAAAGAGAGGCATAGTGATAAGAAGAACAACAAGGCTAATGCCTAAGCTTGGTTTAGCAAAACTTGGTATTTTTTTGGTTTTACTCGTAGTACTGTTAAGCAGTTCCTATCTGCTAGCTGATCTACTCCAGAGCCATGCTCTCGCTGCTGAACACGCACAATTTACAACTGGTGATTTCCGATTGCGGAGTTATCTGAAGACAAGTCACCCCACCTTTCTGAGCAGCCCGGAAGGAAGGCGCTTCTTCAATAGATCCATGCAGAGTTGTACTTCACTAGAGGCGGGCAAAATTTACCGTTTCGTCGATGGGGTAGATACGTGTGTCACACCCATGACTGATCAGGAAATTTCCCAGACACTCAATGATCCATTTGCTGCTGCAATTCTCCGCAAAGGATTGTTTCCAAATAGTGTCGATGCGATCGCTACTACGGTTGCGGGTAGTGGACTAAACTTGCAACAAGCGAATTACCTGGTTGGAGAGGGTAGCCAAATTCCGACTACAATTGCTTCTCGTGAGGAACCCCGCAACCTGCGCTATGTTCTCACTTGGGGAACAAGTCAAACCAGTGCTCAGATTCTCTTAAGTGCAGCCTCCGGTGGAAACTCTAGCTTTCTGCAAGTAGTCGCATGGAATCCTCAGTCCAATAAATACAACTTCTACGAATTTCGGGAACAAGTAGGAGAAACCAGTGGTGCGTCTACCAAGGTTTGGAGTTGGGCAGGGGATTCGGCTATGGCACAGACAGGTCAGAGTATAGGACAGGGATGTTTTGATTGTCACCGCAACGGCGTGGTGATTATGAAGGAGCTAGCCCCTCCCTGGAACAATTGGCACTCTCAATTGGCACGTATTTCACCACTGGTTGTTCCACTAACCGTGGCGCAAGAAAAATTCTTTAATAAGTTGAGTGGTGCTCAGGATTTGGAGCAGGTCGTTCGTGGTGGATTCCAGACCTACTATCGTAATTGGTTACGCGCTCGCTTCAAAACTCAGGGAGGAACCGTTCAGCTTAGTGATGTGAACCAGATGTTGCGCCATCTCATCACCAACACGACCATTAATCTGACTTCAACTCAGATTCAAAGCGATGGAGCCAATACTAGCCCAGCGAACAGTGATGTTTCTGGCATTCCCAATGATTTTTTCCTATGGGATTCGGCGCTTAAAACGGGTTTGAGCCTCAGCTATACTATCCCACCCATCACCTTCAAGCGACAAGACTATGACAATTACCTCAATACCCATAACTTCAAATTAGTTCAGTCTGACTTCACTCAACCGAACGGTTCTCCGCTCTACAAACAGAATGGCTCAACCTACTTTTCGTTCTTTTTACCAGTTCCAGCGGCAGAAGACCTTTTTATGCTGACACAGATGCGGTCTAACAAGATTGTGAATGATAAATTCATCGCTGCTTTACTGATGGTGGACTTCAAAAATCCAGTCTTTTCTGAAAAGCGCTCTAGCCTGCAACAATATGCTGATCAGATTACCACTGGTACGATTACGAATGGAGTTAGTAGTGTCCCGACTGACTTTGCTGACAAAGTTAGAACCGTCGCTGCTGGTCAACGGACTTGTGATCCAACTAACTTCGACCAATGTACTGCCGAGCAACAGTTTCTCAAAACGTGGGATCTTCCTGACGACCAGTGGAAAACCGTTGTCCAAAGGCAAATTCAGTCTTACTTGGATGAATTTAAGACAATTGCTGCTACCGAGCAGTTGGATCGACTCATGCGATTGAACGTAAAACGTCAGGCACAGTTTCAGTCCTGGCCAACAATCCAAAACCTTGATGAATTTAGCTTGTTACTGCCCCAAACCGATTTACTCCGTTAGAGCATTGCTAGAGCAAATTCTGACAGAAGCTAGAAAGAACTTACTTGCAGCGACAACAGCACAACGTTGATAGATAGAGAGTAAAAAGATGCCTAAATTACCTCAATTTGACCCACCAGCCTATCAAAATGATTTTCGTCCTGGAGAAGGAGAGAAGGAGGCAGCGTTCCGCGCTCGCTGGAGTGATAACATCAATCGGTTTACAGAACAGACCCTACAAAACGATCCCTGGGGTTCAGTTAATCAACCACCATTGACACAGTACTACAATCCACTTCTTACCGATATTCCTACAGGAACAAGGGGCGCAGCCATTCAATGGACAGCTTTTCCTAACCGGATATTAATTCAGTATCCCAATGTAGGAGAGCCTATTCAGTGGAAATATGCTGATGAGGGACCACCACCTTCTGATAACTATCGCCCTTTTGGTCCTCGTGGCTGGCAAGATGAGTATTGTGAGTGGAGCGTTACCCGCAACGCAGAAGGCAAGATTACAAAGGTAATGTTTACCTGTGAGAATCGGGAGTATTGGTATACGTTGTGGGATATCGATCCAAATGTTGTTTTACGCTTGTACCAGGAATTAGTCGGTTCTCAGGTAAAACTTGAGGATTTGTATTTACGTAATGATTGTGGTGTTCCAGTAACTGATCCAGCAACAGGGCGACCAGCCTATGACGATCGCAATCCTTGGAATAGCACAACAACAGACGGCGCTGTTCACTTGATTAGCAACCCTAATGCGTTGAGTGCTGAAATATTCCTTGCTGGACAGGCGACGATCCTTCGTAGAGATGTAGCAGGGAATGCCATTACAGACAAAAATCAGCTCATCAATTGCAGTGGCTATGGTACACCAAATCGTAATAGTGATCCGACCATTGGGGCAGAAGTTAATGCGTTGGTGCGTGGGACTGGAGTACCAGGTTCTGGTGTACGTATTTCTCTCGAAAATCCAGTTGGTCTTTACATCCAAGAACCTAGTTTTGACACCTATCAGTTGCCATTAAATGCACCTTCGGATGCTGAGCCGTTAGACTATTGGAAAATAATTCGTGGGCGCAAAAGGCAGGATGGTGAGGAGATCGACTACATCCTTCATGCGGTGTATGAAGTGCCCCAAGAGCTTGGTTTTACGGTAAGTGACATTGCAATTAACGGATTCAATATTGACTACGGAGCACAGATCGCTCAAACCTTTCAAATCGCACTTGCAGGCTTACCCTTACCTCAGGTGACGACAGATGCACTAATTTGTGCAGATGAACCCAAGCCTTTACCTCGCGCTAATTATTTGAGAGAGTCAGAGGTATTGTCTGTGGCCAAACGTTCTGGTCTAAATATGCAGATCGAGCCAGGAACTACGGTTCAGAATGTGGTAATTGAAGCAATTAATTGCGATCGCAATACCACTATTGAGTTCGTTGGTGAACCAGGCATTACTGTTGAAGTAACAGGGTTTGAAGAGAAGGACAAAACTCAATTTTTCACTTTAACTATTACTGCTGCATCTGACGCTTCCTTAGGAAATCGTTCTGTTCTCCTGAAAAACCTCGATCCAGATGCTACCCCTACTCTCCTAAATCTCCTCAAGAACTCTGATCTGGCTAATCCAGGCAACCTTGATAACATTGACCTCGAAAGTTTTTACTATGGTGGCCCTGCTATTTTTGGTTTACTAACGGTTGTTGCACCGGGTACGCTGAACAGAGCAAAAGATCCTGCTGTACCGGCAATGCTAGTAGCCAGCTCCGGCAAAATGGCAGTACCAAGTACAAATGTGTTTGCTTCTGTCCAATCACCAACAAGAAGATATTCCCGGTGAACATTGGTCTATGCTCTAAGGCAGTTTGTAAAAATAGATAGTGCATCAAAATGTGGTGAGTTCGGTAAAGTAGAACGGTACCTCCCCTCAAGCATGGTCTATGGAATGCAAACTCTGCACATACCCCCGTATCCATAAACATGGCAAAGCTCCTAACGGCAGCCAACGGTATTTCTGTCCGCAGTGCCAGCAAACATTCAATGAACGCTTTGATACCTTGTACTACCATCGCCAAGTCACGCCAGAACAGATTCGACAGGTATTGCAGGCACATAGCGAAGGCAGCAGTCTGCGAGGGATTAGCCGCACAAGCGAACTTGCCTATAACACAGTCGTTAACATCGTTCGTGCCGCCAGTCAGCAGGCGCAGTTGGTGCATAATGCTCAGGTTCAGGCAGTACAAACGCAGGAAGTGAGTGCGGATGAGCTGTGGTCATTTGTCGCAAAAAACAGAAGCAGTGCCTTCCCGACGAGTTAGAGGTTGGGGATTGCTGGATTGGAGTGAGTCTAACTGATTCGAGTGGGCTGATCCTAGCGGCCCGAGTGGGAAAACATACGGACAAATCTTGGCTCATACGCTCTTTTGGTGAAGCGATCGCATCCGTGGCATCTTGTGGTGATGGGTGCATCGCTATTCGAGCCACATTTCAATCCATTTCAATCCAATCCACAATCCACAATCCAATCCAATTTCCCAAAGCCCATATCGAGACTTCCAAGTAAGTGATAAGTGAATGCTGCTGTAGGGTGTGAAGCCGAGAAATTCAAGCCCGCAAAAGAAAACGACGCCTGAGTAAGTCCAATCCGGCGCGGCCAAACATATGTCGTTTGAGCATTTTTAAGCGATTAATCTGGCCTTCTGTGGGACCATTACTGACGTCTAGAGTTAAGCCTGCCTTCACAGCGGCGTAGTCGTCATTCAAACTTTGGGCAAAGCGGCGCAAGGGAGGCAAATCGCAGTGTAAGGCTTGCTGTCGCGTTCGGCGCTATCTGTCGCTGATCCTACGCTATCTGTCGTGTAGTTTTAGGGGCTGGAATGCTTACACAGCGTCAATTCGAGCGATGTAGTATGGCAAGTGATGAGCGTATCTTGCTGAGTGTCGCGATTTTATAACCGAGGTGTTCCACGATAAATGTCGCCTTTCCTTTAGGGAAGTGATGGCGATCGCCTTGCGTTCCACCCCTCTTTTCCAGGTTGTTGCTACCTCCAGCTCCACGATCGCCGTCCCGTCCCAACCTACAAAAGCCTAACCTCCAAATCTCAAACCCCTTCCTCCCATTACATTCCTGCCAGTTCAGAGTTGGATAACATCGCCAATTTTGCGTTTTCGTTTGTGGCGGTTGTTATGGCCAGGAAGGAGATGGTGGAGTTGATGATGGGCATCAATCTCTGCTTTGCGTTCCTGCATAATGCGTTCAATGACCCTTTGGTTGGTGCTGAAGTTCTTCAACCCGTTAATGGTGATGGCCCACTTGAGGTCATGGATCTGGTTGGGTAGGTTGTTGTGAGCCATGATGGCATCAATCGCCCGGTTGACGATCGCATCAGCTTCACCAGTTTTGTATTTGCGCGGTTTGCTTTCCTCAGTGTTTGTCTTCTCCGCAGTATCTATAGTCTGATTAGCGATCGCGGGTTGCATTGTTGGGACTGACTCTGGTATTGGTGCGGGGACTATCGTTGTCCCTGCTCGAGCGATCGCGGGTTGAGATATTGCCTCTATCTCCGGTGCTGCTGCCACTCTAGTTGTCTGTAAATGAGCGATCGCCTTTTGAGCGTTATCCTCCTGGCTAACCTTGTGTTGAGCCTGGAGTTGAAACTGAACAAACTGAGCCATGACATCAATGAGCTTGTCGAGTTTAGATTCCAATCCGCTGACTGACGGCTGCTCCAGAGATAAATTGCTTACGGATTCAGTGAATTGGATTGGTTCATTAACTGCACTTTCCTCCATCGGCTCTGGTGCAGCCTCAGTGATTTCGGAAGTAGAAGCGATCGCGGGAGCCGCCTCAACTTCATCGGGAGTCGTGACCTCTTCTGTTGCTGCTTGAGAGATCGCCTCCCTTAGTTCCACCTCCGTTATTTCACCAACTGTCGCTTCTTCAAATTCAGCCGTTGTCGCTTTTGCGGCCAACTGCTGGAGAGACCAAGCGACCCAAGCGGACATTTTATCGGGTTGGAGTTTGCCGTCAAAGTGCTCGAGAATGGAAGCGATCGCGGCTTGGTCGTCTTTCCAGATACGCAGGCTAGTGCGCTGCTGGCGCTGGCGTCCTCTGGTTGGAGTGTCATCTACCCAATCTTGAAACGGAGCAATGGGTTGAATGCCGCCTAGGCCCAGCTTAATGCCTTTGCGCTTGCCCGCGTACTGAGCAATCACTGAATCCGCAATCTCAAAATCTGCGTAGTGCCGAGAAGCGGCCAGCGATCGCCTGAGTTCTGGATTGTGTTCATCGAGCACTGCATAATGGCCTTGAATCGCGGCTCTAAACTCCACTGGGTCTACGCGAGGCGGACAGTACCAAAAGGTGGCGATCGTAGCGTAGACCGCACGGAACAAGTGGGTGTAGAGGTTGCCTCCAGCTCTGGGAGGGACGAGGTCCGAGAAGTGGCGATCGCACGCCGCCGCGACAGCGGGACCAAAGCGAGCATTCACCTCCTTAGCTGGTAGCTCTAGTGCTTCCGGTAACTCCCGTCTAATCTTGGCTAAAGCCTTGCAGACCTTCTCCGAGGTGGTCAGCGTGGGAATCTCAAAACTGAGCGTTTGCGTTTCTCCCCCACGTTTGAGCGCCCCAGTAAAGACCACACTCCAGCGCGTCTTGGGTTCAAACTTAGCCGTTGAGAGCAGCTCACTCGATCGCCTGCCTGTCAGTACCGCTAGAGCCGCAGCCACCTCTGACCACTCCGGCGACTCCAGCAAGCGAACAGCGGTGGCCACGATGCCATCAGGATTGTGCAACGGCTTCACATCTTCATTGCGTTCTGAGACCGATCGCTGTTTCTCATCATTGAGCTGAGTGTATTCCTCCGTCGAGAACTTGATATAGTCGAGCGAGAAATGGTCCTCTCCCAACTGGTCTTTAATCGCCCTACGAGTTTGGTCCATCAAACTCTGCTGTTGATTGAGAGCTAGAGCCCCGCGAGCGGACCACTCTTGCCGCATGCGAGTAACCAGTTGTTGAGCCTTGGCCCTGCCCTGAGGAGAACCAGATAGCAGAGCGATCGCCGGGAGATAGTCATTGTCGATCAAATTAGAGAGCCAAGCACGTTTACCCATATCCGTTCTCCAGATTGCATTGCTTGCCAGTTGAATGGGATAGAAAAGGAGACAGACAGCATCTCCTAAAGAGCGGTCAGAAGTTAGGTAAGAAGACTTGTCCACCAAGGCCACAGAGAGCCAGGAACCTAAAGAGATAACCTTGTCCTACTACAGCCGCGATCGCCTGTTCAAGGGCTAACTGTGGGCTAGTAGGGAGACAGAGTAACATAAGGCCAGCGATCGCCTGCTTAGTAGTTGATGACTGCTTAGTGTAAAAGAAGAGATTAAAGTTTGCGATCGCCTGTTTAGTTGTTGGTAGCTGCCCAGGAGAGAGATAGAAGATTGTAGAGTTTGCGATCGCCTGCTTAAGGTGTAAGTGCTGGTTTCTAGGCTGGTTTTCAGAACAATAGAAGAGGCTGAGATGAGCGATCGCTTGTTTAGTACTGAGTAGCTGTCCAGGAGCAAGATAGAAGATGGCAAAGCGTGCGATCGCCAGCTCAACCAAAGCAACCAATAAAGAGACAAAAGGAGAGAAACTCACAGCAGATTTAGGGAGCGTGGGCCTTGATAGCATGGAAGTACCCCTCATCGGCAAATCATCCAATTCAATTGGTTGAAGTAGCTACCTTTTTGGATTACATATTCATTCTATTTCAATCCATATTCAAAATCAATATGCAATCTATAGTTTATGCAACTCAAACCAATAAGTTAGGCGAGCGGATGGGCGATCGGACTAAATAAATTAATCGCGACAAACCTAATCCTACAAACAATTTAGCTAACCTTGCCAACACAAATTGACAGCCAAAAATTGACAGCCAAAAATTGACAGCCAACTCAATTGATTTGGATTGCTTATTTCCATATCTTTTAGAACGAATTGGATAAGATAATCCATAACAAATTCAAATGAATATGGATAATTAGATTGGATATTTCCATAGTTTGATATGGATATCTAATGAATCGGATTGGAATAAAAAGGCGATCGGCCTATGCCAACCAATAACCAAAAAGGCTGAAACCCATACACAGAGGCAATTACAAGGATTCTACAAAGGTGCGATCGCCCTCACCCTCAAGAAGTAATGCAATCCAATTCATAACATATTCAAATGGATTGGGTAATATTTGAATTGCTTATAGGAAGCGATCGCTAGT
>NZ_JACJPK010000043.1:0-3851 GCF_014696035.1 Trichocoleus sp. FACHB-262
CGCTTCTGGTTGGGATGTTCGTCTCACCATCTTTTGGCTTAACCCCTAGCTCACGCTCTGGTACTAGCCTATCTGTCTCTCTCCCACTTCTCCAGCTATCTTTGCCACTCTAGAAAAAAATAGCGGCAGTTGGTGCCCAGTAGAAATCCCCTGTCAGGGATACGAAGGGCTTCTCATACGTGCCAGTTAAGGGCGACGGGGAATTTCTCAGTATTCCAGTTGAGGTCTGAGAGTCAGCGATCGCTTCTCTTCCAATAGAAGTCCTAACTTGTTTTTACCTCTCTTTATACGCTTGCAAAAGTGCTGCTGCTGCCTCATTCCGGGTAGAGTGAAGTTCTCCACTCTTACCCAGCGATTTCCATCTCCAAGGAGTTTCAGCAGGACCGTCCTTGACCACGATGCCTTTACTTTTACCGTCCAGGCAGACTTCCCAACCATCAGGAGCACGTTTGTAGCTCCAAGGTCTCTCACTCTTTTTCTTTTTGACCATCTTCTTTAACCTCGTTGACGCACTGATCTAAAACTGCCTTCACCCGCTTGTACTGTGATAACCGCTTGCTAGCTCTTAGGGCTGATATCGATTAGCTGAATTTTGCTGCGAATAGCCCTCAATGAAGTTGTCCGGTAATGCAATCTCGCTAGGCAGCACCAATCAGGATCGCCACCATTTTCGCAGAACTCATCACACCCGGTAAACCTGCTCCGGGATGTGTCCCAGCTCCTACACAATAGAGATTCGAGCTGTCTTCGCTTTGGCTATAGGGACAGCAGCTCTATCGCCTGGTTAAACGTTCCTTTCCAGCTTTCTGTTGCCCCCTGAGCCTATCGGTAGCCGATCTGTGGAAGATCGGCATGCTTCTGTGGCTGATTCCTCATTTTGGTCGAGGAAAAGCCAGTTTAAGCTTTGTAACGTGTAACTATTCTGTTTTTTGTCTGGCTATGACAACAGCTCTTATCACTGGAGCGTCTGCAGGTATCGGCACTGCTTTTGCTCAGGAACTGGCGGCTCGTAAAACTGATTTGGTTTTAGTGGCTCGTTCTGAAACGAAGTTGCAGCAACTGGCACAGCAGTTGCAAGATCAGTATAGGATTCACGCCGATGTGATTGCTCAAGACTTGACTGCACCCTCAGCAGCAGCATCGGTCTTTGATGCCGTCAAACAAAAAGGATTAAACATTGACCTGCTGATTAACAATGCCGGTTTCGGTCAGTATGGAGCCTTTGTAGAGCTAGATGGAGCACAGCAATTGCAGGCAATCCAGCTCAATATTCTCGCTCTCGTTGATTTAACGCACCGGTTCCTACCAGACATGCGTCAGCGCGGTCACGGCAACATTGTCAATATGGCTTCTACTGCCGCATTTCAACCGATCCCTTATTTCGCCATTTATGCCGCCACCAAAGCGTTTGTGCTCAGTTTTAGTGAGGCCCTCTGGGCAGAAAACCGTCGGTATGGGGTACGAGTCTTGGCAGTTTGTCCGGGGCCGACAGATACAGAGTTTTTCCAAGAAGCCAATTTTCCATCCCGATTGGCAAAGCGGGCCGCTCAAAACTACACGTCAAAAGAAGTTGTGGTGAAAGAAACCCTAGCCGCTTTAGAGAAGGAAGCATCTAATATTGTGCCGGGTGCTGTCAGCAATCAAATCCTGGCGAATTTATCTCGATTTCTACCCAGAGACACCGTGGTTAATTTGATTGAACCCTATTTCAGAAAAGGATAGTGATGGACATTCCCAATGGATTGGTTAACAAAGTCCTTGACTACTTGCTGCGTCAAGCGGATGCAGGGGATACAGAAGCAGAAGAACTCTTGGACGAACTGAATGAGTTGAACGAATCTGCGCCAGCAGACGAAGCATTGAAATCAAGCGAGTGATGACACTGAGCGATCGCCTGTTCGCTTTACAAGCTGACAACGCCTAAAAATTGGCCTGATCCCAATAAGAGAATCAAATCAATGGCAACTCAACCGACCTGGAAACCCCATACCGAACCTGGCAAACTGAGTGCCAAAGACCGCAAAGAACTACCAGATAGCGCATTTGCGTTTCCCAACCAGCGAAAAGCACCCTTAACCAATGCCTCCCACGTTCAGAACGCCTTGGCTCGCTTTGACCAAGTTCAAGATGTCACTGACGCAGAGCGAGATTTAGCCTTTGCCAATATCCAAAAAGCGGCTGAGCATTATGGGGTTCACGTGGAAGAGAAAAGCTGGCATGAGCTTGGCCAGAAGCCACACACTAAGAATCCAGCACATTGAGGATAAAAAACGACGCAACTTCAAAAGCAGTCTTTTCCAATCGCCCAGCTATCCTCAGCGATAGCTCATCACAGAAGCCACTTAGAACAGAATTAAGCACCATGCCCAGCGATCGTAACTTCGTCACTCTTGACCTTAAACCTTCCGATTCCACTCGCAAAGCTGAGCCGCGAGCCATCCTTTGTCAGCGTTGGACACAGAGACTAGCAACTTGTCTGTTAATTGTATTTATTAGTCTTGGTATGGGGTTTTTGAACCACAACTCTGCTCAAGCGTTACCACCTCGCCTAGGGAGCTTGCCACCATTTGAGACAGGGCAAGACAAGGGTATTCTGCTGGCGCAAAATAGCGTAGGAGATAACTTTGTGACCGCAGCCTTAAATAAAGCAGAAGCAGCCGTGGTTCAGGTGAATGTGTCTCGCACCTTAGCGGGAACCAGAAATGTACCGGGTTCCCTCAGACCTTTCTTGGGCGGAGGACAACCCATGCCATCGAATAGCCGTGTGTTGCGAGGCATTGGTTCTGGATTTGTCATTGATTCCGATGGGTTGCTCCTCACCAATGCTCATGTAGTCGATGAAGCTGATACCGTGACCGTGTCTTTTCAGGATGGTCGCATTTTAGAAGGGCAGGTGCTGGGCAAAGATCCGGTCACAGACGTAGCCGTGATTCGAGTACAAGCCGAGAACCTGCCTACCGTCACCCTGGGGGATTCTGATACCGTTCGGCAAGGGCAGTGGGCGATCGCGATTGGTAATCCCCTCGGGTTGCAGGAAACGGTAACTGTGGGTGTGATTAGCGGCACTGAACGCTCGAGTGCGGCGATTGGCATTCCAGATAAGCGGGTTGGCTTCATCCAAACAGATGCGGCGATTAATCCAGGCAACTCAGGGGGACCCCTCCTAAATGCAGCCGGAGACGTGATTGGCATCAACACGGCCATTCTTCAAGGAGCGCAAGGACTGGGCTTTGCCATTCCGATCAACACAGCCCAACAAGTGGCCCAACAGCTGATTACAACGGGACAGGTTGAACACCCTTATATTGGGGTGCAGATGGCGACACTCAATCCACAGGTGAAGCAGTTTATCAATACCTCTGCCAATAGTGGCATGCAGGTTGAAGCCGACCAGGGAATTTTGGTGGTTCAGGTGCAACCCAACTCACCTGCGGCGAGAGCAGGCGTGCGAGTCGGAGATGTGTTTCAAACGGTTGCTGATCAACCGGTCACCGAAGCCAGTAAAGTGCAACGACTCATCGAGAAGGCGGGAGTTGGAGGTAAGCTACCCGTACAGCTGCAACGTAACGAGCGAACAGTGACATTGACAATCCAACCAGAGCAACTTCCCCCAGTGGAAACTCGCTAGCTTAGATCGCGGCCGCTCAATTGATATTACTGGATCAGGCAGGCATCATGAATTTGCTAATTTTTGAAGCGGCTGGGGGTATATCCTTCTTTTGTTACTACGGTGAGAAGAAATTAACTTGGGAATAGCTGTGATTCTAGCTGACCTATGCTTGAGCAACGAGATCCGGTCGCAACCGTTAGCTTTATTGATGACTACTGCCAACACTATCGAGGCTGCTTTG
>NZ_JACJPK010000044.1:0-2740 GCF_014696035.1 Trichocoleus sp. FACHB-262
ATACCCGACTGAGGCATTATTTAGCACGATTGCACCGGAAGACCTTGTGCTACTCCAAATCAGTTGAGATGTTGAAGTGTTCACTTCGGTTGCTGCTGCATTATTTGAAGTATCGGACAATTCCTCTCTCAGCTTAAATCATTACCTATTCAGCAACGCCCAGCTTGGCAAACCGACGGCAAACATCCTGGATGTGTTGATGCACCCCAAAAATCTCTTGAATCACCAGAACAATTGGAAAGTTCTTTCCAGTTGCAGGCTGCGCTCGATAGGCAGGTATTTCACCATCTTTGACTGGAATCTTTACCGCACCTGTGATTAATCCTGTAGTGTCGGTAGCGATAATACTCTCGGCGATCGGTTGCACTGCCAAAGTAAAACCTGTCGCTAGAGTTGTGGTGGCAATAAATTCACGACGTGTCATTGCTTTCATGCTCTTAAATCCAGTTAAGGTTCGACTTGTGGCCTAGAAGATTGGCCTGAAGGCTATTACGTTTATCCTACAGCTATTTTTAATTTGTTTGATAGCCTAACAATTAGTAAAACATCTAGTTTTTGTATCGAAAGTACTTGTATGTGCCGTAGGTCTATGTGATACTTCAAACTTATTCTACGGTAATTCGCTCGACAAACCGTATTATTTTGAGTACCAGTCTATGAGCACGATTGAACTTTATTTCGCCAAAGCCTCGACCTTTGCCCAACGTACCCGTGTCGTTCTACTCGAAAAGGGTATTGACTTCACCCCTATCGAAATTGATTTGCAGAACAAGCCAGAAGGATACACTCAAATTTCCCACTACGGCAAAGTTCCGGCGATCAAACATGACGATCTAACGCTCTACGAGTCTGCCATTATCAACGAATATCTGGATGAAGTATTTCCAGAACCACCCCTCCTGCCTCGTGATCCCGGAGCCAAAGCGATCGCCCGTATCTGGATTGACTATGCTAACACCCGCTTTGTACCTGCGTTTAGCAAGTTCCTGCGTGGCAAAGATGCACAGGAGCGAGAACAAGGACAGCGTGAGTTTCTAGAAGCATTTTTGTATCTAGAGCAAGAAGGGCTGAGTAAGTCTGAAGGACAGTATTGGTTGGGAGAAACATTTAGCTTGGTTGACATCAGCTTTTATCCTTGGTTTGAGCGTCTACCCTTGCTAGAACATTTCCGTGGCTTTAATCTCCCTGCTGAAACCCCACGTTTGCAGGAGTGGTGGAATGTGGTGCGCGATCGCCCCTCGATTCAAGCAGTTGCCAACCCCACAGAGTTCTACTTAGAGCGTTTTGCCAAAATCCTAGGTGAACCTGCTCCGGTGGGTGCAGCTCAAAAGTAGAGTTTTGCTAATTTTTGCTTTTGGATAGATGAAGATCTACGGCGATCGGCTCATCTACTCGGCAACCATCCACAATACTCCTTCCTGGTCAGTCACGCACCAAACCCTGGACCTAAAATGATCGTGACTGTAGAGATCTGGCAAACTGATGAAACTGCTCTTACCAACTGAATTCGCCCCTGATTTAGAACCTGAGCTGTCTCAACTCGATCCCGATCTGCAAGTCGCTTGGGTCGATATTAACGGCAAGTTTGAGGGTGACCCGAGTGACGCTGAGGTATATCTCAACTGGTTCTACCTCAAACCTGATTTGCTCCATCAGGTATTAGCAGCAGCACCCCAGATCCGCTGGCATCAAACGCCGAGTGCGGGTGTCAATCATATCCTCACTCCCACCTATTTAGAGCGTGATATCACGCTCACCAATGGAGCGGGCACGTTTGCAATTCCGATCGCTGAATTCGTCCTGACCTATATTCTATTCCACGCCAAAACAATCCCTCAATTGTTGGAATTGCAAGCCAGCCATACCTGGAAGCGGAGTATTCAACTCCCTCTCCAGGAAGTGTGGGGTAAAACACTGTTAATTCTTGGGGCGGGCAGTATTGGGCAAGAAATTGCGAAGCGGGCCAGTGCTTTTGGCATGCATGTTTGGGGGTCTCGGCGTCACCCACAACCCACGCCAGGGTTTGAGCGCATTGTGGGCGCAGATGAATGGCGATCGCTACTACCAGAAGCTGATTATGTCGTCTTAGCCACACCTCTGACCCCTGAAACTCGCAATCTGATTGATGCCACTGCCTTACAGGCCATGCGTCCTAGCGCCTACTTAATCAATATTGCCCGAGGGGCAGTGGTAGACGAAGCGGCATTAATCACGGCCCTCAAAGAAGGCTGGATTGCGGGAGCTGGACTAGATACGTTTCATACAGAACCTTTACCGCATGAGAGTCCTTTCTGGTCTTTACCTAATGTCTTTGTCACCCCTCATTGCTCTGGCTTTTCAGCTCGGATTGCAGAACGCACGATCGCGCTGTTTCTGGATAACCTGACCCGCTACCAATCGGGACAACCGCTCCGCAATGTAGTGGATAAAACCGCAGGTTATTAGGACAAGTCATCGCTATGATTTTGGAAGTTGCAATTCTAGATGTTAAGCCTGAACTGATTGGTGAGTTTGAGACAGCGTTCAAAATAGCTTCGCCGATCATTGCTTCCATGCCAGGGTATCTTTCTCATGAACTTCAACGTTGTATAGAAACCCCAAATCGCTACATCCTGTTAGTCCGTTGGCTCACATCTTGCACCAAGGCTTGAAAGGTGAGAAGAAGGGGCGTGAAACCAATACTCTGCAAGAACAATGGATATTCTTGCCCACGCCCAAGAGCTAATCTACCACTTGCTCG
>NZ_JACJPK010000045.1:0-19454 GCF_014696035.1 Trichocoleus sp. FACHB-262
AAGTGGCAGAACTCAAAGTGGCTTGAGTGCAACTGATCAGTTTCCTCTCACCGTAGTAACAAAAGAAGGTTAATTCTGCCGCCGCGCTCAGTAAGCCTGCAGCCATTGTTTGACCTGACGCTGGAGTAACAAAAATTCTTGACTATCACTCCTCACCTAACCGATAGGCGATCGCACGAGACCCTCATCTACTCTGTTGAGTCTGGGTATTTGCTCAACAACTCCACAAATATAGAGGACATTGAGCTCTCGCTGGAAAGGCGATCCGCATAGATGCTCGATCACCTCACAGCTTAATAGCGGCATTGAGAATTTGCCGCGTCAGTCACTATTCGTGTTACATTTACAGAAAAGATAATGTAACACGAATAGCGATGCCATCCCTTCAAAGCTTGCAACAACGCCTCACAGCTTTAGAAGCTCAGATCGCAGGGCTGAAACAGGAGGGGGACTACCTCATCGGGGTGCGATTGGAACGCTCTGCTGCTGGCGGGACTGCTTCTCAGAGCGCCAAGCAAGACTTAAAGTACGCCAGATTAAGAGCGGGTAGAGGGAAACTCCTCCCGAATGGTAAAAAGAGCATGTATGTGCCCGTGAGAGATATTGCTCGCTATGACGCGGCTTGCCGCCGAGGAGAACAAATTCAGAAACTCGAGCGCGAACTCAATCAACTGCAAGCTCAAATCGTCAAGCTAGAACCGTCCCCATACCGCAGCTTGAGAGGCGGTAAGCCTCATCAACGCTCTGCACACGAGCAGTATTCAAAGCACAACGAGACGCCATCAACCGCCATTCTGGAAGTGGCACCCCCTCCAGTGCCGATCGCACCTGCTGCCATTCTCGTGCTGTACCGCCAACAGACCAACGCTCCCGTTCATGCCGTCGCTGCCGAAGTGTGGCAGGAAAATCAACCGATTGCGGTGGTACCCGCAATTCACTGCATGGGCCTCAAAGGCGATCGCGTCAGTGCGTATATCAAGGAAATGCTGGCATCCCTAGCTCAGCAGTTTGGTGTGACTCGATTCGAGGATGTAATTAAGGAAGTACCAGTGGCACAGTGTCCCATCGAACCCTGTCCCTTGAGAGTGTAGTGGATCAATATGCCAGCACAGCACTCCCAGCACCCTCTCACCCAGGCCATTGAGCAAGCGATCGCTAACCCCGCTGCGGCCAACTTGAAAGCGCTGTTGGAAGAATTAGAGTGCATCTCGCCGAGCTTACCGGAGGCGGAGCAATTACAGGTTGCAGAGGATGTACTGGCTCAGCTAATTGATATCTATGTCTGCCGAGCCGAGCAGCTCCTCGATGGCTAGAAGGAACAATACGACTCGAGCCCCTGGGAGCCTATCTTGAGCGCAGACCTGTTGCAAGAGGTGGTGTGGCTCAGTATAACGTTACTCTGGATGAGCTACTGCCCGCAGCGGTACCTAAACCGCAGACTCCTCAATCGGCTAATCCCGTTGTCGGTCTCGTGGCGCAAACGAATTTGCTGGAGTTCTTAAACCAAATCCACCTAGAGCAAGCTCAGAACTCAGCCATAGATATGGCGCATGAGGAAGATGTCACCACCTGGATTCAAGCGATCGCCCAATGCCTACAGCAGCATCCTCAGCTCCAGGTTTCATTACTAGAGATTCAGCGATCGCTCCAGATGCCCCTAATTCAGATTTGGCTTGCCCTGTTACCCGGGGAGTTTAGCCTGGAGCAACAAGGAGACTTTTAGCAGCTAGAAGGTATCAAGGTGTCCTGCAAAACAACCCAAGTAAATTCGCGGCTGCGATCAGCGATGAGTTAGTGTATCAGTGCAATCATAAAAGTGACGGTTGAAACAGTCCAAAAATCACCTTAAGGACGTATGATTTTTCTAACTCACCAGTAACTTCGTATTTCTACTAATTTCCCGTGGCTCAAAAGCTTGCAATCTTCAATATGAAGGGGGGCGTTGGCAAGTCTGCCACCGCTACCAACCTTGCTGCCGGTCTTGTTAAGTTCAAGAAGAAAAAAAGAGTTTTGCTGGTTGATATTGATCCCCAGGGAACATCTGGTGCTTCTCTTGGTATCCCTATTTGGAAGTTAGAGACCCAATTAAAAGATGTATTACAGAGTGCTCCTGAGGAAACCCAGACATTGTTGAAAGCGGCAATAGTCTCAACCCCAGATGGAGTTGATATCTTGCCATCTAACATTCTGCTAGCAGTCGAAGAAATTGCTATCTCAGGCTTACCGGGGCGAGAAAATTTACTGAAGCGTGCGCTTAGCGCGATCGAGGCGCAATACGATTGTATTTTGATTGATTGTCCTCCCAATATCGGGGTCTTCTCCATTAACGCCTTAAAGGCTAGCGATGGCGTCTTGGTTCCAGTCGATATGAGCTATGTTGGGTTGCTAGGCATCCGAGGCGTCGAATACGCTTTCGACTTAGTAAAGAATTTTCTAGAACATGAAATCCGAATTGTAGGGGTTTTAGCCACCCGGTATGATGGTCGCAAAAACATTAGTCGAGACGTTTTGAAATCCCTTCAAGATCACTTTGGGGATCGCATGTTTAAGACTATCATTCCAGATACCGTTAAGATTTCGGAAGCTCCAAGCTTTGGGAGCTCGATTTTTGAGCATGACCCTAATGGTGCTGGAGCAAAAGCCTACCGAGAATTAATGAACGAGGTACTCAAGCGTTGGTAAAGCGAAAAAGTGGATTGGGAATTAATCCGTTCGAAGTTGAACTTGGAATCTTCACACCCACCGAATCAACGACGAAGGTTCAAAGCTCTACAGAACAGTCTTTAATCGAGTTATCCAGAATTATTCTCTCCCAGCAGCAGCCACGTCGGTACTTCGACCCCGACAAAATGCAGCATTTAATTCAATCTGTTCAGGAGCATGGAATTCTAGAGCCGCTACTGGTACGTCCTCTATCAGCCAATAATTACGAACTGGTTGCAGGAGAACGACGTTATCGCGCCGCTCAAGCAGTTGGCTTAGCTCACGTTCCAGTTGTGGTTCGTGAGCTCACCGATCCAGAAGCCCTGCAATTAGCTCTCATCGAAAACTTGCAGCGCGAAGATTTAAATCCAGTCGAAGAAACAGAGGGAGTCATCAACCTTCTGGCTCTAGAGCTTAAAGTTCATACTCAAGAGGTTCCCTCGCTACTTCATCGGCTAGCCAAATCTTCCGACAACGTTGTCGGAAACGAACAACAAGCTCAAATCCAACTGATTGAAAATGTGTTTCAATCAGTTGGACGGATGACTTGGGAATCATTTTCCAGCCATCGTCTACCTCTTCTGAACCTGCCCAATACTATTTTAGAAGCGCTACGTCAGGGGCAGATTGAGTACACTAAGGCTCGAGCAATTGCACGGCTAAAAGATGAAACTCAACGTCAAGCTTTGTTAGAAGCAGCGATCGCGGATAATCTCTCACTTGCGCAAATTCGAGAGCGTATTCAGGCCAGCCCAGCCGCAACTCCAAAAACCCCATCTCTTAAAGAACGGATGGGGGACGCGACCCGGAGATTACAAAAAGCCAAGATTTGGAATGATTCCAAAAAACAAAAGCAATTAGAGAAGCTACTCGCGCAGATAGAATCACTCCTGCAAGAGGGGCCAGAATAGGGCTAGGCTAACGCTTCAACCTCAGAGAATCAATGTCTATAGATAGTTCCTCTCAAGAAACAAATTTTCAGAATTCTTCGATAATCGAGCACTTCAGAGCCGACGCTGCGTTCATCTCCAAATTGCTGTTCTCTCTGAATGACTTGCAGGAGCGGTTCTCGTTCTCTACCAACTTGCAACATAGGGTATTGAAGAGCTAATCTCTGGGCTTGAGAAAACCGATGAGCCTGACATAAAGCTTCTGCTTTTAAGGCAATGGGAGTCATCCAAGAGGGCGATACTCTAAAGTGGCTACCGAGTTGCTCAATGGCACCTACAAACATATCAGCGCGATCCACACTGCTACGAGGATTGAAGCAGTGGCGAAGCGCATGCAGGCTTTCGGGGGTGGGCGATCGCAAGTCACCCTGTTCACTGATATAACGCTGTATGAGACTAAAACATTCAGCAGCCAGTGCAATCCTACGGGGAAAACAACTTCGTTGGGTATCAGCCGTTCTGAAAAGTGCCTCTAGATGGGGACTAGCCATCGAACTATGTACTTGTAAGAGAGCCGCAAAAGCTGATTCTGCCCACTCGAATTGAGGGGAACTCGCTGAAGCACATTGCTCAATATATCGCTTGAGCCGTTCTGGTAATTGCCTGCAAATCGCGAGCCAGCTCTCATGCACTGAGAGTTCTAGCTCGGCTTGATGGATTTTTGCGTTAACAATTGCCTCTAATTGATCAAGGACAGGCGAGGCTATTTCGCCCGCAATCTCCGATGAGTGTTGCAGTAAGCGTGTGAATAAAGAAGACGGAATTGCTTGATAAGTTGCAGGTGGAAACAGCCTGAACCATTTGTCTAGTTCTGTAGCGTTCCTAGGCTGAAAAAAGACGGCTAAAGCAGCAAGAACTGTTTCTAAGTCATTTGCTTCAGCATCAATCTCATCAATGTAGGTTAGGAGAGGAGAAATCATGTTTTGTAGCACTTCTGGGGCAAGCGGCTCACCTTCTACGAGAGCCATGAGAGCTAACTCTAGAACGGGTTGTACCTCTTGAGGGTCATGAAGCAATAAGGAACTGGCAATAAGAGCTGCTAGATGAGGGTGAACCTTGAGGGCCGGAACACCAATCCGTGAAACGAGTTGCTCTGCATCTGTTGAAGTGATTTGTTGGGCGATCGACCCGCCATCGGTCGCTAAATAGTTAACCACTTGCTCTGGACGTTGTTGGTCACCGGCTGCCGTTGGGTTGACCCAGGCACACAGTAGACCCATGACCACTGAAGGCTGGGATTGAGCGCTGCAAATCTCTATCTCTTGCAAGATATCCTGCCAAGACCAGTCAGCAATCCCAGCAGAAGTATAGAACTCTGTCGCTTCGAGGGCATCGGAGCTTAGACGTGCCAGCGCCATCAAGCACGCTTGATGCTGATCGGGATTTTCTAAGATGCCGTCGGGGGCATGCAGTTCTTTTAGACGGGTATATAAATGAATTAATTCAGCCTGCTGGGATGGATCTGATTCAAGCATCGTAATGAGGCTGCTAATTCTCCATGCTTCTTCCTCGGGCCAATTCAATCGATGGCATAGTTGTATTTGTAACTGGTAGAGATCGGGTTCATCAGGCAATAGCTCCTGGGCGTTGGCGAGGCACTGCCACACGACTCGACTTTGATCTTCATTGCGGCTGAGACGAACTAACCGTTTGGCGTTGGCTAAAAATTCCTGAGGTTGCAGCGCAAACATTCCCTCAACCATTGCTTTCAGCCGGATCAGCAAGGCAGCGTGATGATCTGGCGTATCTTGTAACAACCGCCCTGACCAGCCTTCCACATACTGAGTTAGCGATCGCCCCAGTGCTTCCTCTTGTTGGATAGCAGTAAACAATTCATGGATCAGGATTTCGGGTGGAAAAGATTCTATAAAATGTTCCGTTTGGTCAAGGAGTGCTTCTGTTCCAGGCTGCAGCCGAACCACGACCTGACGACGTTGCTCAATCGTGTATTGCTCAAAATTTTCATCAGGAAGGCAACCATTGCAACTCAGGCAATTGCCATCCCGAATCACCTCATAGCTTTTGAGGTAACCCAGCATCACAGCTCGTAGACAGCGCTTGAGCTTGGGGTTACGGAGAATGGTTCCATCCTCGCCAACCCCCACATAGCTAGTCAGTAAACGCCGATAAGAAGCCCAGTCATCTGCCTCGCGTTCATTGTGCAACGCCATGAAAGCTTCCAAGTACGCCTCAAAGTTGTCCTGGTCATCAAAGGCATTGCCAGGTGAAATTTCCCATCCTGTTGAACTATTGAGTTCTTTCCAAGAAAACCAATCATCAACCGAGGGCTCTCTGCGCTTAGCTTTCGCTGCCCGCTCCTGAGCTCCCTTCTTGGAGGCTCGACTCTTAGCACCCGCATAGTCTCGCCACACTTTTAATCGTTCCGGTTCAGGCACGGATGGGCTGAGGTCAGGAGCAGGCGGAAATTTTGGGGACTCAATCCACCAGAAATCCAGTAAATCACTGTGCCAACGATGATTTGAGTTATAGCTTCCCTCGCACGCTTTAATATCGCCCAGCATGGCGGTTAGTTCATTCAGCGACATTCCCAACCGTCGAGCAAAGCTCAAAAGATCACTCTTTTCTAAAGCATCTATAAACTCTGGTTGACTCACGCCTCGCTGCCGCAAGATCTCGCCAAAATAAGCGTTGGATTTAATAATCTTGTCCCAACGACGGACCTCTGCTTTTTTAATATAGGCTCCGGTCTCTTGAACACTGCAATGAGTGTCAAATGCCTACCCACAGATGGGACATCTGGGCGAATCCGGTAGAGCGCAGCCAGAATCCGATTGATGTAACTGGTTTTCTGATTGTACGTGTAACCTCGATCGAGAATGCGCTGGTGTTCTTCAGATTCTCTACCTGCTGTTTCTCGGGGTGCAAATTCAATCCATTCATAGCGTTGAGTTAAACGCGCTAAGGATGGCTGTTGAGTACATTGATCAAAGAATGAAATCACCTCATCACTGGTGAAGTAGAGATATCGATTTACGCCCGAACGGTCTCCGTTGGGAACCGTGACGCCACGCTGGACTGTCTGAAGGAAGGCCTGCATCACTTGTACGTCTTCTCGACGAATATAGCGATCGCTGAGAAAAAACTGCTGAATATCGTGATCTGACGGTAGGGGTTTTAGCTTGCAGGTCGCCAGTCCTTCTTGATGAAGATCGATCGTCTCAACCGGGCGTTCAGGACTGTAATAGAGAATTGCCGTAGCCATCTCGCCATCGCGTCCCACCCTCCCTGCTTCCTGCGCATAAGCCTCTAAATTTGCTGTGGGCGATCGATGAATGACGAGACGAATATTGGGTTTGTCCACTCCCATCCCAAAGCCTTTAGTGGCAACCATGATGTCTCGTTGCCCTTGAATAAAGGCAGTTTGCTCTCTTTCTCGGGTTCGATGCCTGAGATCGCCCCAATCGGTAAGGTTTGCTTCGAGGTCGTCTAATTCCTCTTCTAGCCCTGAGTCGCTGCCGAGTTGAAGAGAAGCACTTTCAGCTGCCATCTTGCCATGATAGATTGCCACCCGATGATGCAGCTAGCGCTCTAGAAACGAAGCAAAGGCAGTGACTCCAGCACTCAGCCGTCCTTGCTGAGTTGATCGAGATTTGTTGATCAACCTTTGCAGGGTTTCTTGGTAGATGGGATGAGCAGACAATTGGGATAGGAGAGCTTGCTCCTGGTCTAAGAGAACGCCCCGTAGAACCAGCTTTTGTTGCTGGGAATCGTAATAAAGCTTTCCCTGTAAGGCTTTTGGAAACTGGATCGGGGGGAATTGAGGTACTTTTTCTTGAAAAGATGGTAAATAAGCCCAATCATTTTCAGGATTACCGCCCGTGTGAGGCATGAAAACAATCGCCGCACCGGGTTGTTGGTTATTGCGGTTGTCGGTTTTTAGCTGATGAAGCTCCCCTAGAATATCGTCTACCTTGTCTTCAGTACTCCCCTTCACCCGAACCACCAAATTGATTTCGGGGCGATTCGATGAGTGAACAAAGACATCCCTCGCTTGATTAAGTCCTAATTCCTCGCAGACATCTTGGCGGACTTTAGGACTCGCGGTTGCAGTTAAAGCAATGACGCAAGGATAAATCTGATGCTCTCTGAACCGGTGGCAGATATTAAGATAACTGGGACGGAAATCATGTCCCCACTGGCTAATACAATGAGCTTCGTCCATGGCCAGATAGCGAATGCCGATGCTTCGGTTAGCTCGTTGAAGGCTGTCCAATACGTATCCGCGTTCGAGTTGTTCTGGTGTGAAGTAAACCAGTTTGTAGTAGCCCAGCTCCATTCGCTGCAACCGTGCTTGCCGCTCTGCGAAGTCGATATCCCCATTGATGTAGGTTGTTAGATAGTCCAAGCCGTAGCGCCGCTTGATGCGTTGTTCAAATTGATCCACCATGAGCGATTTCAGGGGAGCAATGACAATCGTGATCCCCGGAAGCAGCATGGCAGGCAAAATAAAGCACTCACTTTTACCGCCACCTGTGGCGGCGATTCCCAAAATGTTTTGCCCTTGAAGTGAACGGCTGAGAATCCTATGCTGAAATTCTCTCATTTGGGGAAACCCAAAAAGTCGATACGCGATGTCATCGATCGCCCACTGCGCTTTGCGATCGTAATGATCCAAAAATCCTGATTCTAAAGCCAACAGCTCTTGCCCACGCAGCGCTGTGGTATCGGTCCGGATCAGTTTATAAACTCCTTGAGCGAGCTGTTTGACAAGAATATGGGATGCAGTCAAGGCTTGGCCATACCGCAGTCGCGGGATCTGAAATCCCAGTTCGCGCTCAAAGGCAATTTTGGAAACATTTGCAAACGTGGCAGGGCAGACTTTGAGATATTCCGAAAATTTCGAGCGTGCTTGATCGGGAGCGTGAGTGAATGGCTGTTTATCTTTGTAAGACCCGATGTAGCGTAGCTCAACTTGAGCAATGAGCTGATCAGGTCGCAATGCTTGAGGGGTCACCTGGCTTACTGTAGCGCTTTGTTTCGCAACAACTACATAGCTCCAGGAGAGCAGTTTGTTTTCATATTGATCGAAGCTGCGCTTATCTCCTAAATGCGGCTGACAGGCTTGGCGAAATGCTTGATACAGAGCAGTTTGGTGAAATGCTTCACGGCGTCCGTTCCAGCAGGAGGTACAGGCTTGGGGGAGTGCAGACCCAAACTCCTGGCCACAGGGGGCTAAAGTTCTGAAGTGTTCGTTCTGCTGGCAAAATTGCCTGCGCCAGCTCATGAGCGATTTTGCTGCACATTCATGACCGGGTTCGAGAACGATCGCGATCGCTTGGGCAGGAAGGTGTTGTAATAGGGTATCGAAATTTGCCTGACCTTGCTCTTGCAAATCATTCCAGACATTCGCTGCAATCACTAAATTTGGCTCGTAGTCGAAACTTAAGGTATTCTGCACCTCCAGATTCTGAAGATGCCAGGTTGCAGAAATGGCCCAGCTATGAACCAGCTGCGCAATGTCAGAGCAATCATCCAACGTTTCTGTTTGCGGCAGGCTCTGGGCTAAGTTTAGTTTTTGCTGTAATGCCTCGGCATAAGCATTGACGACTCTGGCTGCATGTCTCAGGCTACCTACACTAGCGTCTATTCCAGCCAAACTCACGCCAGTGATGGGAAAAGGTTGACCATGCAGCTGGCATACTTGTCCCCAGACGAGCAAGAAATCTAGAACTGCAATGGCTGTGGTCCCTGTCCCGACACCGATATCCAGCAGCTTGATTTGCCCTTGCAGCTGGTCATCGCGCACTAAATCCAGCAAAACGAGCTGAACCTTGCAGACATTGGTACTGAAGTAGTAAGCGAGGTACGCATTGAGAAAATCATCCGCTAAATAGTCCTGCTGCCTGAAATCTCGCTTTCCCTCGACAAAGTGAACCCACGCATAAGCGATTTCCTCAATGCGTTGGCTGTTCTGCCTGAGAATCTCATGAATCGATTCGGAGCGCTTTGCAGCGTTTGGGAATTGCTCAAACAGAACTGAAAGTTGAGCAGACTCGACAAATGGAGATAACTGCGATCGCTTTCCAGGAGCAATGAGAGTTTCTAGGGTCTGCAGGACGGCCTGACTTGCCATGCTTATATAACTCAGTGGTGAGGGAAATCCGGGGAGCTAGTTGTAGCGTTCCCTGAATGATCGCTGTCAACTCCAATTGGCTCCATCCTGTACCGAAAAAGAGTTGCTCGCTATACCCTCATTGATGTCCCCTCCCATTCAGCGTGGAGCAGCTGCGGTAACACCCCTCATGTAATGACTCTGAAGGTGAGGTTGATTCTAGGTTTGACAAGCTTGGCGGTTTTAGAGATCTGATGTTGCCAGAAATGCTGAGTTGTCCCCCGCATGAGCAGAAAACTGCCATGAGTTAAGTCAATTGAGACTTTAGCTTGTTCCTTTTGGTATTTATGCCTCAATATAAATCGCCGTGTTCCGCCAAAACTGACTGAACCAATAATCGGATTTTGCCCCAGTTCTGGCTCATCATCGCTATGCCACGCTACGCTGTCCTGCCCAGTTCGGTACTGGTTGAGCAATACGCTGTTAAATGTAACGCCTGAATGAGCTTCGACTTTGGCTTTGATCTCTAACAAAGTAGAAGTCCAAGCTGCAGGATGCATCTCAATGTCGGAGTAGATATAAGATTTGCCTGCCTCCCCATACCAAGCTGTCAGCCTGGGCAGGGGGATCGTTTTGCCGAATACATGGATATAATCCTGCTGCCACTGAATCTCTAGATCCAGTTTGGCGAACAGGCGATCGCTTTCTTCTGCGCTAAATAGCTGCTCATAGAAGACGATGTTAGCATCCGGCATTTCCCAAAGTTGAGGCAATAGCTTTGGGGGGTCTTCTACGGTTTGCCAGAGGCTCATTTGCTCGTCCACGGCGCTCCCCTTGAGATTGAATCGAATATGTTGTAGTTACTTCTGAGTCAGCTGCTGATGTTACCTGATGTCCCGAGGTAAACTCCTGAATTTGATGATTGGGGTTAGTGGCTCTGCCAGATGCAGCTCTAATAGTCGCTATCCGCGACATACATGCCCTGCACTGGATACCATTGATTGCTGTTCTCAAGCAGTGAGAGCATAGGATCTTTTCAGCATTTGATTTCGTACGACTCTCGTCTTCTACATGGGTGGGCACTCTTGTTGGTTCAACTTGGGTATGAGGCTCGTAGAAGTAACCCTTGATGAAGCACTGCTTCATTCTACAGCTCGGCGGCTATTCCCAGATGGTCGAGATTTTACACAACTATACTCGTTGCTAATACCGCACTCTCTTAGCCCTCAATCCAGAGAAAATCATCGGGCTCAACCCCTATGTGACACTTCAAAGAGCGGAATGTCGGATACAAGCAGATTCGTAAGTAGATAATGACGAAAACTAAGGTACTGTTGCAGGTGAGCTTGGTAGACTGGAGGCAGGATTTTTGAAGTCAAGTAGCAAGCCTATCTTTTTCCTGTCTTGCGTCTTGGTTCCTGAATGCACAAAGACTTTAAGCTTTCCGTTGCCCCTGAGAGGTCATCTCTTAGCAGCTAAGTTGCACGAGCGCCCCCACAATTTGGGAGTCTGATCGGTAACAGCTGATATGCCTTTTATCTCTATGCATAAAACTTACCTTGAACTCCTGAGTCCTATTAAAAGGAGTAAACAAGTTTGGAGGATTATGGTTGGTATACTTACAATTCATGCATTAGTTCAACAGGCTATTGAGTCGGGGTATTTGACCCTTGCAGTGGAGGCGCAACTCCGGCGATTATCACAACACCAACGCAGTCGAGAAAATATCTATGCTCTGATGAAATTACAGCGAGGAGTGATGGAAGGAGAAGTCAAACAGGAGTCTCATCAATCGAGATACCAGCAGGTAGCAAACGTCGGTCAAGACGCGGAGTCTGCTTAGAGGATGAAGCGGCTCAGTATTCAATCAAACCATGCTTACAAACTATACTTAAATTCAATCTCAGCAAATGTACTGCTGCTACGAGGGTGCCTTATGCAATTTATTAACTTCTTTGCTTGCTTCAACTCCTTACCGAAACAGCAGTACTCTCTAGCAGGAACCTTACTCTTCAGTTTAGTCTTAAATAATACCCCGGCAGTACTAGCCCAAATTCAACCTGATAACAGCCTGGGTTCTGAAACTTCAACAGTGAGCCCGACTTTGCAGATTCGCGGAATACCTGCTGTGCAAATAGAAGGGGGCGCAATCCGGGGGGACAATCTGTTTCACAGTTTTCGAGAGTTCAATATTACCGAAGGAACAGGTGCTTATTTTATCAATCCGATCGGGGTGTTTAACATCTTTAGTCGGGTGACAGGTAGTGACCCTTCTCGGATCATGGGCGTTCTAGGTGTTTTAGGAGATGCTAACTTATTTTTGCTTAATCCTCACGGGATCTTATTTGGGCCTCATGCTCGTCTAGATATTACAGGCTCACTTTCAGCCAGTACGGGCGATCGCTGGTTGTTTGACAATGGTTATGTGTTCAGTGCTAGCAATCCACAAGCCCCTCCTCTGCTCACAAGCCAAGTTCCCGTTGGGTTGCAGTATGGTTCTGTCGGTTCAACCAAAATTAGCAATGCAGGCATCTTGAGTGTTGGCAAAGATTTAATACTCGCAGGTGGGAGCGTTACCAGCACTGGACAACTCCAAGCACCAAATGGCAATGTGCGAGTAGAAGCGGTCTCTGGGGATGCAGAGGTACGACAGTTACAAGCCCATTCGGCAACGCTGTATGCCTCCCAAGACCTCAACCTAGTTGAAAGCCAATTATTCACCCAAACTGACCTCAGCTTGCAAGCTCAAGATACTGTCAAAATGCGAGATAGTCTGCTGAATCCCCTAGTGATCCAGTCAGGAGAGATACTATCTGTTCAAGGTGATCAGGCGATTGATATTTTTGCCCTTAATCATCCTGAGAGCGGGTTGATGGCTGGAGGAGATTTAATCTTGCGATCGCAAAATCAAGTGGGTGGAGATGCCCACTACTGGACAGGTGGCAACTTCCGCATTGAGCAGCTAGATGGAACTTTAGGAGATCTCTACAGCCCTCACGACCCGATCATTCGTGCCAGTGGTGATGTGAACTTTGATGCTTATTCTGGAGCTTCTCTCCATATTCTAGCTGGGGGACAGGTCAATATTCGAGGAGGTGTCTTAATTATAGGGAGCGATCCAGACCTCAGCCGCACTATTAATCCAATCGCAACGCCCAATGAAGCTACAGTTCGCTTGTCCGATGGTTCCTCAACAACGATTAATGGCACGCAGTTTCCAACGCTGGATATCCGGGCTGGAACGACAGCTTTTGGCTCTACCGGAATTGTCAATGCTTCAACATTGGCTCCTGTGAGTAGGCTTAGTCCTGGGTTTACTATATTAGAGCAGCCCAGCGCGCCTCCAGATATCAACATTGGGGACATTGTCATGGCAGCCCCCAATGGAAGGATTCTACTGACCAACCAATACAGGCCTAATAGTGCGGTGGAAGGTGACATTAATTTCAATCTCAATTCCACTCTAGTCTTTAATGGCATCAATACCCCGCTTGCGGTCATTCCTGGGGTTGGTACTACAAGTGTTAATAGTGGAAGCATCAGCGAGATGGTGATTGACGCTCGGGGCACAGCCAACATTAATGCACCGATTAATCTTTCATCTTCTACAGGGGACGCTGGGAAACTTACGGTATTGGCTAAAGAAGGAATTTTGATCAATCGTGACATTGCTAGCAACACAGCAGGGGTAGGTAGTGCAGGCAACATCGATCTCAGCGCTCCCGAGGTGACACTTCAGAATAGAGCCAAGGTATCGGTAGACACTGCCAACATAGGAGCAGCAGGCAACATCAACATCAGAAGTTCAAATCAGGTCACGATTCAAGAGGGCGTGAAAGTATCAGCAAATACGACGGGTACGGGAAATGCAGGGGCGATCGCCATTAACAATGCCAATCAAGTGACCATTCGCGATGGTGCTGATGTTTCGGTGAATACCTTTGGAGAAGGGACAGGAGGAACAATCACAGTTAATAGTCGCCAGCTAGATTTACAGAATACAGGGCAACTTTCGGCAATTACTGGAAATCCAACGCTACCAGCTAATGACGGGTTTGGCGGAACGATCGATCTGAATGTGAGCGATCGGGTCACCCTAGACCGAGGATTCATCTTCACAGGTAGCAATAGTCTAGGTAATGCGGGTAGCTTCACTGTTAGCACCCAGAAATTTATAGCCCAAGGGGGTTCGCTAATCTCGGCTTCCAGTCTAAATTCAGGGCAAGCTGGCACCGTCACCCTAAATGCGCCTAATGGCTCTATTGAGTTTATTGGCAACGATCGCTTTGAGATTGCTCCCAGTAATGTTGTGGTGCCAACAACGCTCTCCCTCGGTGCCTTTGGTAATGGGGAAGCTGGCAGTTTAGCAATCAATACTCGGCGACTGACCATTCGAGATGGTGCACAAGTTTATGGCTCTGTCGGGGCTGGTAGCCCGAGTGGAGGGTTTGCCGCAGATGTAACAGTGAACGCTATCGAATCAGTCCGAGTCGTGGGAGCAACACCCGATCGTACTCTTTCTAGCCGCTTATCGTCGGATACTTTTGGGAATGCCAATGCAGGGACTTTGACGATCAATACTCCACTTTTATCAGTGCTAGACGGGGGGCAAATCTCCGCTGGGACAACCGGGTCTGGTGAGGCAGGGCGATTAACCGTCAAGTCTGGCCAGGTGCAGGTTAGTGGACAAGCCAATGCAAGTACCCTCAGCCGCATCACCTTTGACTCTTTCGGAGCCGGAGACGCTGGCGGGTTGAATATTCAAACATCACAACTCCAGGTAACACAAGGTGGAAAAATCTCTGCCACAGCTGGAGGAACGGGTCGGGGTGGTGTCATTGACATTGTTGCACCAGGTGGATCGGTGCAGATAGATGGGGCGGGTAGTGGGCTGTTTTTCGACAGTCAAGGAGCCGGAAACGCACGAGGAATTAACATCACTACAGGAGAATTGCAAGTTTATAACAAGGGAGAGATCACTGTTAGCAGTACTAGCACAGGAAATGCAGGAGATATTCAAGTCACTTCCGATAGGGTGGCGATCGCAGACGGAGGTCAGTTAGCCGCAACAATTAATGCAGGTCGAGGTGGAAATATTGATATTAAAACAGGAGACTTGTTGCTCACCAATAATGGACAGATAAGCGTCAATAGCAACGTGACTGGTAGTGCAGGTAATGTTCAAATCGTCGCTGATACCCTTCAGGTAACCGACAGAGCTAAGCTCACTGCCACCATTAACTCTGGACAAGGCGGCAATGTTGCACTTAATTCCAGAACCTTTACTCTTAGTAATGATGCTCTCATCAGTGTCAGCGGGGCAGAGTCTGGCACTGCTGGAGATATTGCAGTCAAAGCACAACAGGCAACGGTGACACAAGGAGCCAACCTGAGCGCCACGATCAGATCTGGCAGCGGTGGCAATATTAATGTTGATGTTGAAGAGTTAAATGTTTCCGACAACGGGCAAATCAGTGTCAGCAGCAGTGAGCTTGGAAATGCTGGCAATATTCAGGTCACTTCGGATAAGGTCGCGATCGCCAATGGTGGTAGCCTCAACGCCACGATTAATTCTGGACAAGGTGGCAATATCTCTGTGACAACTGAAGAGTTAACTCTAGCAAATCGCGGGCAGATTAGCGTTAGCAGTAATGGGTCAGGAGATGCTGGCAATATCCAAGTACAGGCAGACAATGTCTTTATGGCAGATGGTACTCGCTTAATTGCCACGATTACCTCTGGGCAAGGTGGCAATATCTCTCTCACCGTTAAAGACTCGATTCGTCTGCGGCGAGACAGTGATATCCGCACCAACGCCGTAGGTAGTGGGAATGGGGGCAATCTATTTTTGCAAGCGGGTGGGCTCATTTTTGCGGTCCTCTCAGAGGATAGCGATATTATTGCTAATGCCCCTGAAGGTCGAGGGGGAGATATTACTGCACGCGCTGAGGGAATCTTTACATTTAATGATTTTCAGGGTGAGGAAACGCCGTTGAGTGACTTTTTGAATTACGGACAGCAGAATGGAGCCCTAAACGTTGATACCCGCAATCCTCAACCCACGCCTCCACTAGATGACCGCTTAGCTGGCCCAGATATCTCACCAGCCTGTGCTCCTAATCCAGCAATTTCCAGCAGTACGACAGGAGTCACACAATTTTATCAAACCGGGCGAGGCGGCGTGAATCCTGGCCCAGGGAATACGGTAGGAGGTAGTGAAGTACAGGTTCCTTGGGGCAACATTGGCACAGAATCTAATGCCGCGAATTTTGATGCGACAGAAGCACAGATGAGCGCGATCAGGGCTGCAACGGGATGGCGGAGAAACGCCAATGGAGAGTTGGTGCTGGTTGGTCCCCGATCTGGCACTGCACTTTCATTTTGCCAATCGGGTCGTCGCTTATGATGCTTTTAAATAGGCAGCGGTTCCAGCCTGACTGCCGCTGGAATCAATTGTGCTGCTGGGCTATTGGCTTGAGCAGTGTGGGGTTAGGGTGGCTGCTCTTTCCTTCGGTCGCTAAAGCAACGGACGGGGCAACGGTTCCAGTGATACCAAATGGTGTTTTGATCAATAGCGATCGCTCAGCTCCAGCCTCTATCGCCTTAGAGTTACTGACCGAACCACCCAAGGTGATCGCTCAAACCGTTGCACCACCGCCTGCTGATTTACGCCAACCGCTCCCTCCCGCTGTCCCTACGCCTATCCCTCCCTCACAATTACCTGAGGTTCCACCATTAAAGCTTCCAGAGGATGAAACCCCTGATTCAACTTCTCCGAGTTCTGAGGCGGAACCAACAGAAGCAACTGTAAAAGTGACTCAGTTCCGCTTTGAGGGAAATACTGCTTTCTCTGATGAGCGGTTGAACCAGGAGTTGGAAGAGGCAGGCTTTCTGGAGAAACCTCTCACGTTTACCGACTTATATCGGGCGAGTAATGTCATCACCCAGTTTTATATTCGTGAGGGCTATCTGACTACCGGGGCATTTGTCCCAGAAGAGCAACCTCCACTTACATCTGATGGTGCTGCGCCAATCATTCAAGTGCTCGAAGGAAGAGTCAGCCAGATTCGAGTACAGGGTTTGCGGCGGCTAAACTCTGACTATGTTCGCTCTCGTTTGGCACTAGCAACGGGTCAGCCTTTGCATCAACCCCGATTGTTAGAGGCTTTACAGTTATTACAACTTGATCCTTTAATTGGCAGGATCTCAGCAGAACTGGCCGCCGATGTAGAACCTGGCACGAATATCCTCGATATCACAGTTCAAGAAGCGGATACGCTCAACAGTCAGGCATTTGCAAATAATGGGCGATCACCCAGTGTCGGTAGCAGTCGGCGAGGTATGAACATCACAGAAGCCAATCTGCTGGGTCTTGGAGATAGCATCGGTGTGACATATACCAATACCCAAGGTAGTGATGCAATTGACCTGAGCTACACTCTACCCATCAATCCACGCAATGGCACCTTAAGTCTCAATTATGGTGACGCTGAAAGTTATGTAGTTGAGGAACCGTTCGATGTTTTAGACATCACTTCACGGTCAAAGTACTATCAGGTCACTCTGCGTCAACCTTTGGTACTCAAACCTCAAAATGAGTTCGCCCTTGGTTTAACGGCAGTTCATACTAACAACGAGACTTCTTTACTTGGAGACCCTTTTGCGCTCACTCCGGGTGCCAATGACCAGGGAGAGACGAGTGTCTCCGCATTACGCTTTTTTCAAGAATATACCCATCGCAGTCGTCATCAAGCCATTGCTCTACGATCGCAATTCAGCGTTGGGCTCAATGCTTTAGGGTCTACCATCAACGATCAGCCACCTGACAGCCGCTTTTTTTCTTGGCGAGGGCAAGCGCAATGGGTGCAGTTATTGGGTCGCCCAACAACTAGTCTCTCTGTAGCGCCTACTTTATTAGTCCGTGGCGACATTCAGTTAGCCGATCGCCCTTTATTATCTGTAGAACAGTTTGGGTTAGGTGGGTTTGGCAGTGTGCGGGGATACCGTCAAGATGCCTTGCTGAGTGATAGTGGAGCCTTTGCTTCCGCAGAAGTTCGCCTGCCTATTTTACAGATTCCAGAGTGGCAGACAGCAGTACAGCTTATTCCGTTCGTAGATGCAGGCGTGGGCTGGAACCAAGGAAATCGTCTGAACCCTGATCCAGATCATTTAGCTGCCATCGGTTTAGGTGTACAACTACTTCAGGGTAATAACTTTAGTGCTCGTTTAGACTGGGGTATTCCTTTAATCAGGGTGGATTCAAGTAAACGCACATGGCAAGAAAGTGGGCTGTATTTCTCAGTCGAGTTCAATCCTTTTTAGCGATTCATCGCAAAAGCTGGTTGATCAAGTATGTTTTAATTTTTACCTTTGCTTGGAGTCTGACACTGCTTCCGAGCTTGCTACCCAATTTCGGATTAACAATCTCTCGCTTTAAAGCTTCGGCGATCGCACAATCGTCAGTTGCACAGCCCCCTGCTGATTCTGGTTCAATATTGAGTCAGCAAGCGCAGCAATTTTATGAACAAGGAGATCTGGAAACGGCAGTATCCAAACTAAAACAAGCGATTGAGCAATTTCGAGTGAATGGCGATACACTTCAGCAAACCCAGGCATGGAGTAATCTCTCCCTCATCCATCAAGCGAGAGCTGATTGGCGGCAAGCTGAAATTGCGATTGCCAACAGCATCCGGTTAGCACAATTGAGTTCGACGCAGACCTCATCCTGGTTATCAGTGCAGGCACAAGCGTTGGAAACTCAAGCTAAATTGAACTTTAGCATGGGACAGTTTGAGTTAGCGACGCAAGCCTGGAATCAAGCTACTCAGTACTATAGTCAAGCTAAAAATGAGCCGGGAGCGGTTCGCACTCAACTTGGACACAGCCTGACGCTCCAAGAGATGGGGTTACACCGAGAAGCCCTCAAGCAATTGCTGAAGCTGTCTGAGAATCGTCCCGCAGCCTTGACAACCGATCCGAGTTTGCAAGCCACTTGTTTGCGGAGTTTGGGTAATGCAGTCCGCATCGTAAGCTTTGTTGAAATTCAGGAGGCAGGACAATCCAAAACTCTAACAGTATCAGAGTTGGGGCAGCACTGCGGAGTGACTTTATCTGCCTCAGCAGGGACCAAAGTAGATTATCTCGATCAAGCCACTGATCTTCTGCAAAAAGCGATCGCTCTAGCTTCCTCTCCCCAAATGCGGGTAGAAATTGCCCTGTTGCTGGGTCATACAGCTCAAGATAAATTGCGACAGATTCAGGATACCTGCGAGCGACAACCGACTCAGTTTTCTAATTATTTACTAACGCAATATTTACTAACGCAAGTAAAAACCATCTCACAAGCCTATGAGCAAGCAGCTCAAAGTTCTGATGCTTTAATTTCAGCTCAAGCAAAGGTCAGCCAACTCAGTGTCTTGATCGATTTCGATCGCTGGCTCCAGCGTCAAGAAACTCAACTCCAGCAGCAAGCATCTAATCCAGAAATTCCTCATGAAAAGGCAACACTAGAGGCGATCGCAGATTTACGTCAAGACCTCAAACAGCCACTAATCAACCAGCAAGCTCAACTGCCTGATCTCATCGATCAACTCAATCGTTTATCTCCAAGTCACACAGCCTTTTATACCCGTCTGCGCCTGGCTCACAGTTTGCTACCTGTGCCCAACAGCCAAACTCGTATTGAACCAACTACGAGCCCTCAAGAACAGATGTTGGCTTTGCTGCAA